>JAFARZ010000369.1 GCA_019245115.1 Streptosporangiaceae bacterium
CCCCCCCGCCCGCGCCGCCACCCCCCCCCCCCGCCACCCCCGCCCACCCGCCCCGCCCGCCAGCTCCGCCAGCCGCTCCCCCCGGCCAGCCCCGCCAGCCGATCCCCCCGCCAGCTCCGCCAAGCGCTCCCCCGCCAGCGCCGCCAGGCCCGTCCGCTCCCTCCGCCAGCCGCTCCCCCGCCAGCTCCGCCAAGCGCTCCCCCGCCAGCTCCGCCAGGCCCGTCCGCTCCCTCCGCCACACGTTTCCCCTCCGAACCAAATTCCTGACATTTCATGATTTGTCCTGGTTGGCGAGCCCTTAAATTGGCGGGTTTCGGTTGTTATGTGAGCATTTCCGGAATAACACGCGTCTGTGGCATATCGGCCATGGCGTCTTTGCTGAGATGCGCTGTTGGGTCCGGTGAACTGCACTTATCACCCATAGCAGACACATGAGCCCAGCATCACGTGGAAGATAATAGCTCTTCGGAAGAAAGGGTACCGGAAAGCGGCGCCCTTCTTTCCGTGAGGCTCTTTCTTCCCACGTCGTTCAGGCGAGCGTGGTCCGCATAAGGGTCATATTCCGCAAACCGGCAGCCGCTCACGACGCGCCGCGACGAGCCATTGCCGCAGGCGGTTCGGGAATATCTGGAATCGGGAGGGACAAATGGGTGACGATCCTGTTGAGGAAATTGCACGGGGAGCGGCTCGGCGGCTGGCGGCCGAGTACGGGCCTCGGCTGGAGACGGATGTGGAGGCGGCGCTTTACGATCGGGGCGGTACCAGGGGAATCGAGCAATACGACCCGGTGGCGGTGGCCAGCCTGATCGTGGGCATCGCCCAGCTGGCCTGGATGATCTATTCCGATCATCGCAAGAAGCCGCGCGACGTTGTCGAGCGGACCCTGCGGGCAGAACTGCGCCACCAAGTGTACATATCACCCAACAGCGCCCAGATCACTGACGTGATCATCCACGAAATCGTCCAGCGCATGCCCGACGATCAGGACCCGTAAATGATCACGGACGTTACCCTCCCAATTCTGGGGGATAACCGTCCACGATAACTACGACTGCAGGGGAGCTACGGAAAACCCGGCCCGACATTTCCTGAAATATCGGGGCACCTCTCTCCGTCTCTCATGGAGAATGAGGACTCCACGGAAAGAAAGGCGCCGGAAACCGGCGCCCAATCTTCCATGTGGCTCTTTTCTTCCACGTCCGCCCGGGGCAATTTGGTCATATCGCGAAATGTCCGGCGCCAAGGCGGGACGCGCGGGCGGACGGGGGGCACGGGGGGACGGGGGCACGGGCGGACGGGGGGCACGGGCGGGTGGGCTACTCCACGCGGGGGGTGATGGGGGGCGGGGGGAAGTACCGGGTCGTTAATGATAATTGGGCTTCTATTAGGGCGCGGCGGGTGAGGATTCGCGCTAGGTGTTCGCGGTAGGCGGTGCTGGCGCGGATGTCGGCGGGAGCGGTGGTGCCTTCGGCGGCGTGGGCGGCGGCGTCGGCGGGGCTGGCGCCGGAGGCCAGCGCCTGCTCGACGCCGGTGGCACGCAGCGGGGTGGCGCCCATGTTGATCAGGGCCACGTTGCCGCCTTGCACGGCGACGCCGACGATGGCCCAGTCGATCGCCCGCTGGGTGAACTTCTGGAAAGACCATCCCGTGGCCGACGGCTTGGGCACGCGGATCTCGGTGAGCAGCTCACCGGGCCGCAGCGCGGTCTCGAACAGCGACTCGAAGAACTCGGAGGCCGGTATCTCACGCGACCCGTCGCTACCGCGCGCGACGAACGTCGCGTCCAGCGCCAGCAGCACTCCGGGCAGGTCCGAGGCGGGATCACCGTGCGCGACCGATCCGCCGATCGTGCCGCGGTGCCTGATCTGCGGGTCGCCGACCTCGCCGGCCGCGTGGGCCAGCAGCGGGATCTCCCTGATGAGCAGGTCCGAATGCTCGACATCGTGGTGCCGGGTCAGGGCGCCGATCGCGACGTGGTCGCCCCGGTCGGAAACGTATGACAGGTCACGCAGGCCGGCGAGGTCGATCAGCACCTCGGGGGCGGCCAGGCGCAGCTTCATCAGCGGCAGAAGGGAATGGCCGCCGGCCAGGAACTTCGCGTCGTCGCCGTGTTCGGCGGCCAGGTCCAGCGCCTCGTCGGCGGAGCCGGCGCGACGGTAGGTAAACGATGCCGGGATCACTGGGATACTCCAGAAGCTTCGGCCGCGGCTAGCGCCGCGCGAACGATGTTGTGGTAGCCGGTGCACCGGCACAGGTTGCCTTCAAGGCCCGTCCGCACCTGTTCCTCGGTCGGATGCGGGTTCTCCTTGAGCAGTGAGACGATCGCCATCACCATGCCCGGCGTGCAGAAGCCGCACTGGAGGCCATGCTGCTCGTGGAAGGCCTGCTGCACCGGGTGCATCCCGGGTCCGTCTGACAGGCCCTCCAGCGTGGTGACTTCGTGGCCGCTGGCCTGGGCGGCGAGGATCGTGCACGACTTCACCGACTCGCCGTCCAGCAGGACGGTGCAGGCCCCGCAGGAGGTGGTGTCGCAGCCGACGTTCGTCGCGGTCAGCTCCGCCACATCGCGCAGGAAGTGCACCAGCAGGGTGCGGTCCTCGACGTCGTGGGTGATGTCCTTGCCATTAACCCTGAGGTCGACTTTCACTGTCCCCTGCCTTCCTGAATGGCTGCCCACACGCGCTCCGGCGTGGCCGGCATGTCGATGTGGCGGACGCCGAGATGGGCGACGGCGTCGACCACCGCGTTCTGTATCGCGGGAGTGGCGCCTATGGTGCCCGCCTCGCCGATGCCCTTCACCCCGAGCGGGTTGAGGTCCGTCGGCGTCTCGCTGCCGACCAGCTCGAAGCTGGGCAACTCGGTCGCGGTTATCGCGGCGTAGTCGGCCAGCGTGCTGGTCAGCGGGTTCGCGTCCGCGTCGTAGAGCACCTCTTCAAGCAGCGCCTGGGCGGCGCCCTGCGCGATACCGCCATGCCGCTGCCCCTCGGCGAGGACCGGGTTCAGCACCGGGCCGGCGTCATCGACGGTCACGTGCCGTTTCAGTGCGACCTTCCCGGTATCGGTGTCCACCTCCACGACCGCGACATGGGCGCCGAACGGGAAGGTGGGTCGGTCCCCGGCGAACCTGACGTCGGCCATCAGCATGCGGTCCGGCGTGTGCCCCGCCACCTGAGCCCAGGTCAGCGCGGTATCAGGGTCGCCGCGAACCTGCCAGCGGCCGCTCTCGGTGTCCAGGGTTATGTCGGCTTCGGCCGCTTCGAGCATCTCCGCTGCCTGGCGGCGGGCCTCCTCCTTCACCTCGATCGCGGCCTTGTGCACGGCCGACCCGCCGAGCTGGAGGCTGCGGGAGGCGTAGGTTCCGACCCCGTTGGGGATCAGGTCGGTATCGCCGTGGATGACCGTGACCTGGTCCATCGGGATCCCGAGTTCCTCCTGGACCAGCATGGCCCAGGCGGTGTGGTGGCCCTGGCCGTGCGCCGAACTGCCGGTGTAGACGGTGGCCCTGCCGCTGTCGTGCACCTCGAGCTTCGCGTTCTCCCCGGCGCCCGCGTCGGCCGCGGTGATCTCCACATAGGTGGAGAGGCCGATGCCGAGCTGCTGGGTGTCGCCGCTCTCCCGGCGCCGCCGCTGCTCCTTCCTGAGATCCGGGTAGCCGGCGGCCGCGAGCACCTTGTCCAGCGCCTCCTCGTAGCGGCCGGAGTCGTACAGTGCGCCGGTCTTGGTCGCGAACGGGAACTTGTCCGGGGTGACGACGTTGCGGCGGCGGACCTCCGCGGGGTCCATCCCGATGGCGCTCGCGAACAGGTCGACGGCGCGCTCGACGGCGGCGGTCGCCTCGGGCCGGCCGGCGCCGCGGTAGGCGTGGATCGGCGTCGCGTTCGTCACCACGAGCCGGAAACCCGCCTGGACCGTCGGAATGTCGTACACACCGGGCGCCATCAGGCAGGTCAGGCCGGGCAGGAAGCCGGCGGCCCGCGGGTACGCGCCGGTGTCCTGGATGATGTCGAGGCGGTAGGCCAGGATCTTGCCGTCCCGGTTGCCGCCGATCTTGATGTGGTGGTGCTGGGCGCGGCCCTGGGTCATGCCGACCAGGTTCTCGCTGCGCGTCTCCGCCCAGCGGAGCGCCCGGCCGGTCTTCCTGGCGGCCCAGGCGACGATGATCGCGTCCCGGTCGATGCCGACCTTCGCCCCGAACCCGCCACCGACGTCGGGGACGACGACGCGGATCTGATCCGGCGACATGCCCAGTGCGCCGGACAGGATCAGCCGGCAGAGCTGAGCGTTCTGTGAGCTGTGCCAGACGGTCAGCTTGCTCTCTTGGCTGAAGGCGGCGGCGGTAGCCCTGGATTCCAGGGGCATGCAGGCCACGCGCTGGTTGACGACGTCCTGCTCGACGACCACCTCGCACGCGCCGAACGGAGCATCGTCGAAGGCGTCGCGGTCCTGATCAAGCGCTATGTTCGTGCCGGCCGCCGGGAACAGTAGCGATTCGTTCCTGAGCGCGGCGAGCGGGCCGACGACCGCGGGCAGCGGCTCGTAGTCCACGCTGACCAGGTCGGCCGCGTCTTCGCCCTGGTAACGGCCGTCGGTGATCACGACCGCGACCGGCTCGCCGACGAACCGGACTGTGTCGAAGGCCAGCAGCGGCTCCTGCCATGGGCCGCCCATCGGAATCGGGCCGCCCTCGCCCCCGGGATTGTCCGGGTCGAACGGGGGCGGCGGAGGCAGGTCATCCATGTCGGCGGCGGTCAGCACCGCGACCACGCCCGGTTCGGCCAGAGCTTCCGATTTGTCGATACCGGTAATGCGTGCGTGACCCACAGGGCTGCGCACGAAGGTGAGGCGAGCGGCATGGGTCAGCTCGGGAGCCCGTAGATCATCGACGTAGACGCCACCCGCGGTCAGCAGCCGCGGATCCTCCGTCCGGATCACCCGTGTGCCCAGGATGCTCATGCCGTGTCTCCCGTCATTGGGCTCGTTGACCTTCGCCTTCGCACATTATGTCGGAACAGATGGGTGAACGTTCAAGAGGCTGGGCCACAGCTTCATGGGGGTTGCTTATGTGGCCGGCTCCTCGCCAGCTGCGTCCAGCTCCTCGGCGATGATCTCCTGACACAGCGAGAGGCACTCGGTGCAGATGCTGACTTCCTCTGCCGCGGCCATTCCCGTCACCTGGTCGCGGCGCTTACCACAGAAACTGCATTTCGGGGCGGCGGGGTCATCACCGATGACCGTGATCGAGGACAGCGGCGTGGCGGAAGGTTCACCGTCAGCTATCACCCGGTCGGCGAGATCGACGCAGCCGTCACAGATGTAAACGCCAGGACCGGCGATGAGCTTCTTGGTCTCCGGCTGGCTCTTACCGCAAAATGAACAACGGAGCATGTCCCCGCCTATACCGCGCCGCTGGCGGCGGTCTTTCGGCACTCTGACCCTGACCCGCCAGGGGCGGCTGCCGCCGGCGCCCTCGACGATCTGATGCACGCGCTGATGGCTCAGGCCAAGCGCGTCGGCTATCTCGCGCAGTGAACCGCCAGCTAGTTGCAGGCGGCGCACGGCGCGATGGAATTCCGCACGGGCCACATCCGCGTCGCGCTCGGCATCGATGACCCGAGCCTCGGCCGCTTTCGCCTGATCGAGAAGCCCGGTATCCAGCGTCATGTCGTCTATCGTACATAGACACTAGACTGGATGCTAGGCCGGGAAGGGCTGCCAGAAAGCTGAAGGCTCTGCGCCGCAGGGTCTGCGCCGCAGGGTCTGCGCCGCGGGTCTGCGCCGCGGGTCTGCGCCGCGCCCCGGCTGGATCTAGGCCCTCCCTCCATGCGGCGCCCGCCCTTCGCCTCCAACAGCGCGGAAGTCTCATGCTGCACGGAACTTTACCCGCTGAATTCGTGCTGCTCCCTGGCCAGCGGCACCGATGGCACCATCGGGCACGCTCTAATAGCGCTACTGATCGGTTTGAGCGGCACCGATGGCACCACCGGCATGTTGCCCACTCTGGATGAGCCGCACCCATGTGCCATTGCCTACAGCGGAGTGTGCGCAATGGCACATTCACTACAGTGCGGGCGGCACGCAGAACGGTTCCTCAAGCACGCCATAGGCCGGGGGCTTCCGCCGACCCCTTTGTTCAGCGTCCCTGAAGGCGGGGGTGGTCGTGCCAGGCCGGCATGGTGGCCATGTACTCGAGCACTTGCCGCTCGATGTCCTGCTTGGTCGCGTTCGGATCGCGACGTTCCTGCCACGCGGCCATCCGGGCGAAACGCTCCTCGAACGACTGGAGCGCGCCGCTCTCGTCGGTGCAATAGGAGCAGTAGCGGCCGCTCTCGATCGGCATGCCGCAACTCTCACAGCTTGTCTTGGTCGTCATGACACTCTCCTTCGTGTGGTTGTCCGTCATCGGGGCGGAGTCGCGGCCCGCCATCAGAGCAGAGTCGCGGTCCGTCATCGGGGCGGGCGCAATCGATCAAAGCGCGCATGGCGTCGTTGAGCGCGTCGGCCTGACCTCGCGGCAGCCGGGCCATGGCCCGGGCGAGCAGATCGACGCCGAGCACGTCGCGGTCGCGGCGCAGGGCTTCGTGACCGTCCTCGGTCAGCCAGATGAGCGTCCGGCGCCGGTCCGCCGGATCGCTTTCCCGTTCCAGCAACCCATCGCGTTCGAGATGGGTCACGATCTCGCTGACCACCGACTGGGCCCTGTGCATGTGCGCCGCGGCTTCGCCGATGGTGAGCGGGCCCGCCAGCGCCAGGTGCTCCAGCACCGCCCTTGACGCGCCGGGTAGCTGGCTCCGCGGCCGGTCCCGGCGATGAAACGTCAGGTAGACGGCCCGGAAGAGCTCGGCGAACCGTTCCGCCCGCACTTGATCCCCGCTCACGCGAACAGCTTTCCCGCCCCGAAATTCATCGTCAATCCCGATGAATCGCCGGGGCCGGGAAGGCATGGGTTAGCGTCCCAGGTATGACAAACGTCTCTTCGTGGACGATCCGGCTACACGAACTCGCCGAACGATCGGGCGTGCCCGGCGCGGTGCTCGGCATCTGGGCCGACGGCGAGGAGATCCTTGCCTCGTGTGGCGTGCTGAACACCGCCACCGGCGTGGAGGTCACCACCGACTCGCTGTTCCAGATCGGGTCGATCACCAAGGTGTGGACGGCCACGATGATCATGCAGCTGATCGAGGAGCGTCGGCTCACGCTGGATTCGACGATCGTCGACGTGCTGCCCGAGGCGCGCATCGGAGTCGCCGACCTCGGTCGCGCGCTCACCACCCGGCACCTGCTCACGCACACCAGCGGACTCGACGGGGACATCTTCACCGACACCGGACGCGGCGACGACTGCATAAAGCGATATGTCGACGAACTGGCCAATGCCCCGTCGGCGTTTCCGGTCGGCGCGGCCTACTCCTATTGCAACAGCGGCTACGTGCTGGCCGGCCGCGTGATCGAGGAGCTAGATGGCCGACCGTGGCACGAATCGCTGCGGGACCTGCTCGTCGGCCCGCTCGGCCTGAATAAGACGGTGACGCTGCCCGAGGAGGCGATCCTGCACCGGGCGGCCGTCGGACACTACCATGGCGACCCGGCCCAGACCTGGGGGCTGCCGCGGTCCGTCGGGCCCGCTGGTCTTATCACCACGAGCGCGCATGATCTGCTGGCATTTGCCCGGCTGCACCTCGATGGCGGCATCACACCAGAAGGCAAGCGGCTGCTCAGCCACGATTCGACGTCGGCCATGCGACAGCCGCGAACACGCATCCCGTACTTCTCGGAAAGCACGGCGATCGGCCTCGGCTGGCGGATCAGCGACTGGAACGGGCTGACGGTCATAGGCCACGACGGCGGCACCATCGGCCAGTCCGCGTACCTGCGCATCGCCCCCGAGCCACGCCTGGCCGTCTGCCTGCTGACCAACGCTTCCGAGGCGCAAGCCCTGTACGAGGCGCTGTTCGCCGAAGCGTTCCGCGAGGTCGCGGGAATCACGATGCCTGCCGGTCCGCAACCGGCGGTCCTGCCTGGCGACCAGGCCGCGCAGCGCGACATGGCCGACCGGCTCGATGCCGGGCGGCACGCGGGCCGCTACGAGCGCACGGCGCGACGGTATGACGTGACGGTCGCCGACGGGCTGCCGCGGGCCACGGTCACCACCATCGGCCAGCTGAGCGCCCTCGTCGGCCCGCAGCCCGAGGACGTATTCCTGTACCCGGCCGACTCAACGGGCATCAACTTCGTATGCCGGTCCAGTGATGAGGAACCGTGGACTCCGGTCAGCTTCGGCCAGCTCGACGACGGCACGCCGTACCTTTTCGCGAGCGGCCGGATAGCGCTCAAGACCGGTGCGCCGCAGGCATGACCATGCCCGCGTCATCAGGGCCAGCGACATGACCAGGCTGTTCGCGGGAGCGGTGACCGGTGTCGTCGGGCCAGCTGTGTTCACCGGTGCGTGGGTCATCGGTTCGCTGCGGCAGACCGGGTCCGCTCCGGCCGGCAACCCTGCCCCCGCTCAGGTCAGAAGTGGGCCGCCCGGGTAATTTAAAGGTTCACATTCGAGCCTTCGAGCCTTCGAGTATGAGGAGAGCTGGACCTGAACACTGCCGTCGCCGAGACGGTATCCCTGGCAACCCTGGTTGCCGTCCTGGCCTGGGCGGTGATCCGGCCACGTGGCTGGCCGGAGGCCATCGCGGCGATACCGGCCGCGGCACTGGTTGTCGGCACCGGAGCGCTCTCCCCCGGGGCGGCGGGCACGCAGGCCAGGCAACTCGCACCGGTGATCGGTTTCCTCGCGGCCATCCTCGTGCTCGCGCAACTGTGCGACGACGACGGACTGTTCCGGGCGTGTGGCGCCTGGATGGCGCGGAGGTCGGGGGGCCGGCCTCGTCGGCTGCTCACGCAGGTGTTCATAGTCGCCTCGGTGACGACGGCGGTGCTCAGTCTTGACGCCACCGTCGTTCTGCTCACTCCGGTAGTGTTCGCCACCGCGGCGCGGCTCGGCGTCCGGGCCAAGCCACATGTCTATGCCTGCACCCACCTGGCCAACTCCGCGTCGCTGCTGCTGCCGGTGTCCAACCTGACCAACCTGCTGGCCTTCGCCGCCAGCGGGCTCAGCTTCCAGCGCTTCGCCGCGCTCATGGCGCTGCCCTGGCTGACCGCGATCGGCACCGAATACATGGTGTTCCGCCGGTTCTTCGCGACCGACCTGGCCGCCAACGAAACTACCGACCAGAACGTCGGTGACCACGACACGGAGCGGCCCGGCATGCCGATGTTCACGCTCACCGTGGTCGTCCTCACCCTGGCCGGTTTCGTGGCCGCCTCCGCGGCGGGAGTGAGCCCGGCCTGGGCCGCGTTCGCCGGCGCCGCGGTGCTGGCGGTCCGCGCGCTGGGCCGGGGCCTCGTCACACCGGTGGGACTGGTCAGGTCCGCGGACGTGCCGTTCCTGGCGTTCGTGCTGTGCCTTGGAATCGTGGTCAAGGCGGTAACCGGTCACGGACTCGGCCGGGCCCTTACGCCGCTCCTGCCGGGCGGCACCTCGCTCCCGGCCCTGCTCGCCACAGCCGCGCTGGCCGCCGCGCTCGCCAACATCTGCAACAACCTGCCCGCCGTCCTGGTGCTGCTGCCGCTGGCCGCGCCATCGGGCACAGGCGCCGTCCTCGCGGTGCTGCTCGGCGTCAACATCGGACCGAACCTGACCTACACCGGGTCGCTGGCAACCCTGCTATGGCGCCGCATCCTGAATCGCCATGGGACCAGTCCTGGCCTGCGGGAATTCACCTGGCTAGGGGTGCTCACGGTGCCGGCCGGGCTAGTCCTGGCCGCGCTGGCGCTATGGGCCGCGCTCAAGATCGTCACTTAAGGCGCTTGGAAAGTGTCCGCGGCAGATGCTTAGGGGATGGTTGGCGCAACGTCCCCCTCGGGTGGGGATGGTTGGCGCAACATACCCCCAAAGTATCCGCGAGATCGTCAACCTAGGGTTGACTACCCAACGACCGTCAATCTATGGTTGACGCATGGAGTACTCAATAGAGCAAACGCCGGTCCGGCTCGACGAGTTGATCGGCTACGTGAAGAGCCAGGACGGCACCCCGCTCGACCACGTGTCGGCGGCCGTGCAGATATCGGAACGACTCGGCGAAGTTGCCGATCACCTGATCGGGCATTTCGTCGACCAGGCCCGTAGAGCGGGCGCGTCCTGGACCGAGATCGGAAGGTCCATGGGCGTAACCAAGCAGGCCGCGCAGAAGCGCTTCGTGTCCAAGGCACCCGACTGGCACACCGCTATGACCAACGCCTTCAGTAAGCACCCGTTCAGCCGATTCACCGACCGCGCCAAGCACGTGATCACGTCCGCGCAGGAGGAGGCACGCGAGCACCTGCATGACTACATCGGCACTGAGCACATCGCCCTCGGCCTGCTCCACGAGCCCGAAGCGCTGGCGGCGAGAGCCATCGAGGCCCTCGGCGTCACGCGGGACACCGCTCGCGAGACGCTTCTGTCCACCCTGGAGCCGGCCAGGGTCGAGGAGCCCGTGTCAGGCAAGATCGAATTCACGGTACGGGCCAAGAACCTGCTGGAGTCGGCCGTGCGGGAAGCCCTGAACTTCGGTCACAACTACATCGGCACCGAGCATCTACTGCTTGGCGTGCTCGACGACCCGCACTGTGTCGGCGCCAAGGCCCTGGACACGCTGGGCATAACCAAAGAACGCGTCGAACCCTGGCTGGTTTCCGCGTTTGAGGAGATCGCCAAGGCCAAACGCAAAACGAGCTGAGACGAGCTAGGCGGTTGTCGTAACGAGCGGCGCCCTGCCTCACCGTCCACGGCGCCGCGAAGGCCCCTGAGTTCTACGCAGCCGTATTCGGCGCGACCGAGCGCACGCGTTTCGCCCAGCCGAGCAAGCCATCCTCCAGCAACGCCTAATTTGAAGCGGGGGGAGCCGTCCCCCCGCACCCCCGCGGCTAGGCGGCAGAGCGGTCAGAAGCCGGACGGCGACAGGCCAACGGATCGGTCAGCGCGGGCGACTGCCAGCCCGCGTCGGCCGGCCAGTTCAGCGTCACGCCCGGCGGGACGATCTGGTCGATCCGGTCCAGCACCTCATCGCTCAGTTCCACCGAGGCGCCGGCCAGCAGGTCGGTGAGCTGATCCATGGTCCGGGGCCCGATGATCGCCGAGGTCACGCCCGGATGCGCGACGACGAACGCGAGCGCCAGGTGCGTCAGCGACACGCCGGCGTCCGCCGCGATCTTGACCAGTTCCTCGACCGCCGCCAGCTTGGCCGCGTTTCCGGGCAGCGAAGGGTCGAACCGCTGCGGCAGCCGCTGGGCACGCTGGCTGCTCATGTCCACGCCGGTGTCCTGCCGGAACTTGCCGGTCAGCCATCCGCCCGCCAGCGGGCTCCACGCGATGACGCCCATGCCGTACCTCTGGCAGGTGGGCAGGACCGCCGCCTCGATGCCGCGGACGAATATCGAGTACGGCGGCTGCTCGGCACGGAACCGCACGAAGCCACGGCGTTCCGCCACCCACTGCCCCTCGACGATCTGCTCGGCCGGGAACGTGGATGACCCGATCGCCCGCACCTTCCCGCTGCGCACCAGGTCGGACAGCGCGGACAGGGTCTCCTCGATGTCGGTGTCCGGGTCCGGCCGGTGCATCTGGTACAGGTCGATGTAGTCGGTCTGGAGGCGGCGAAGGCTGTTCTCCACCTCGTGGACGATCCACCGGCGCGAGTTGCCGCGCATGTTCGGGTCGTCACCCATGGGGAGGTTCGCCTTGGTGGCCAGCACGACGTGGTCCCGCCGCCCGCGCAAGGCCTTGCCGACGATCTCCTCCGACTCCCCCGCCGAGTACACGTCCGCGGTGTCGATGAAGTTGATTCCGCCGTCCAGCGCGGCGTGGATGATCCGGACGCTCTCCTCGTGATCGGGATTTCCCCACGCGCCGAACATCATCGCGCCGAGGCAGTATGAGCTAACCTTGATGCCGGTCCCGCCGAGCGTCCGCATCCGCATATGCAGCATTCTAAAACCCTCATTTACCACGAACGGCGGTGGTACCACCCCCGCCACGCTGATCCGGGCCCGGTTGCGCTGCCGATGACGGTGGAAGGTCCTGCCAGGCGCGGGACAAGCGTCCCGTGACAGCGGGACTGAAGAGATGGATCTTAGTACGGTGGACGTGACTATCCAGGGGCGGTCTGTACGTCCGAAGCCGACTGAATGGCTGGCATCTGCCCGGTTGGCGTGGGGTGCTGCCGGGGCGGCGAGCGTCCTGGCCCTGCTAATCGCGATCCTGGCGGTTCTCGGGCATGACGTGTCCATAATTTATCTGCCGAATATCGCGGGTTTCGTGGGGATGGGCTGTCTGCTGCTGGCGCGGCGGCCCGGTCATCCGATGGGGCCGCTGTTCTGCATGATCGGCCTGGCTTCCGCGATTGCCGTCATGCCTTTCGCGTATGTGCGGTTCGCAGTCGTTCACTTTCCTGGCTCGCTGCCGTTCGCGGCCGAGATGCTCTGGGCGACTACCTGGGCGGATGCTCCTGCCTTGAGCCTTGGCCTGATGCTGATGATGGTTTTCCCGGAGGGAAGGCTGCTGTCGCGCCGATGGCGCCCCGCGCTGTGGGCGGCACTGGCATTCACCCCGCTCGAGCTGGCGGGCAACGCTTTCCTCCCGCGGCCGGTGGGCGATTTCTTCCCTGACTTGCCAAACCCGCACGCTGTTTACTCAGCCGTGCCGCTGTTCACGGCGCTGGACATACTGGCTTTCGCATGTTACGCATTCGCCGCGACGGCGGCGTTCGCGACCATCGTCGTACGGTGGAAGCGGGCCGGCCGGGTGGAACGGCTGCAGATGAAGTGGTACATCGCGACGCTTCCGCTGAGTGCGGCGTCCTGGGTCACTGACATCTTTACCCTGACCGCGCCGGGCCGGGAAATGGCGCTGACGTTGGCGTTGGGGTCGCTGGCCGGCGGTTTGATGCCGGTGGCGATCGGCGTGGCGGTACTGCGTTACCGGCTGTATGAGATCGACGTCCTGCTCAACCGGGCGGTGCTGTACGGGTCATTGACCGCCACCGTAGCCGCCGTGTACCTGGCGGTGGTGGGGACGGCCCGCGGGCTGTTCGGGGCGGAGAGCAGCCTGGCGGTGCAGGTCCTGGCCACGGTTACCGCCGCCATGGTGCTGCTCCCGCTGCGCGGCAGAGTGCAGCGCCGGGTGGACCGGCTGTTCTACGGTGATCGCGGTGCGCCTTACGATGCGCTGGTCAGGCTCGGCCGCCGGGTTGAGGATGCGGCCGATACCGGATCGGCACTGGACTCGGTGGCCAGGACCGTCGCGGACAGCCTGCGGCTGCCGTACGTCGCCGTCGAGCTGCGAGTCGGGGACGGATGGATACCCGCGGCCTCCTACGGCGAGCCGCCGCCGCAGATGGTCACCTTCCCGCTGATCTCCCAGCAGGAGTCCGTCGGGCGGCTGCTGGTCGGCACACGCGCGCCCGGTGAGCAGCTCGCGACCGATGACGAGCGGCTGCTGACCGACCTGGCCCGGCACGCTGGCCCGGCCGCCCACGCAGTGGCGCTGCGCCAGGCACTGGAGGCCTCGCGGGCAGGCCTGGCCGCCACCCGGGAGGAAGAGCGGCGGCGGCTGCGCCGCGACCTGCACGACGGGCTCGGGCCGACGCTGGCCGGCCTGACGCTGGGCCTGGACACAGCCCTCGCCCTGGCACCGGCGCAGCCGGACCTCCAGGAGCTGCTCGGCAGGCTCAAGACCGAGACGCAACGGGCGGTGCAAGATGTCCGCCGGATCGTGTACGGACTGCGGCCGCCCGCGCTCGACGAACTCGGGCTGGCCGGATCCCTGCGGGAGGAGATCACCCGGCTGCGGTCGGCCGCACCGGGGCTTGCCGTCACCTTGGACGTCCCCGCCGGCGGCCTGACCGACCTGCCAGCGGCGGTCGAGGTGGCGTGCTACCGGATCGCGATTGAGGCGCTGACGAACGTCGCGCGGCACGCGCACGCCACCCGCTGCTTGGCGCGCATCCAGCCGGACCACGGCACGGTCGTGGAGGTGTGTGACGACGGCACCGGCATGCCGGAGGGCTGGCGGGCCGGGGTTGGTATCGCGTCAATGCGCGAGCGGGCCGCCGAACTCGGCGGGACTCTGGTGATCGAGCCCGGCTCGCCGAGCGGGACCCGGGTCATGGCCCGCCTGCCCGTTCCGGGGCAGTGATGACGCCGCGCCAGCAAGCAGAGCCGATCCGCGTCCTGATCGCCGACGACCATCCGCTGTTCCGCGATGGCCTGGCCGCCATGCTCAGTGATGGGCACGATACCGAGCTTGCCGGCGCGGCTGCCACGGGGACCGAAGCCGTCGAGCTCGCCCGCGAAACCCAGCCCGATGTGGTTGTCATGGACCTGGGCATGCCGGAGCTCAATGGCGTCGAGGCCACCCGGCGCATCGTCGCCGACAGCCCGCATATCGCGGTCGTGGTGCTGACCATGTTCGACGATGACGACTCGATCTTCTCGGCGCTGCGGGCCGGTGCCCGCGGCTACCTGCTCAAGGGCGCCGACCGGGAACAGATCCGGCGCGCTGTCCATGCCGCCGTCAACGGCGAGATCATCTTCGGTGCACATCTGGCCGAGCGAATGATCAGCTACTTCACCGCCACTCTCGCTCCGCCACCGACCTTCCCGCAGCTCACAGACCGCGAACGCGAGGTGCTGGAGCTGGTCGCACAAGGCCTCGCCAACCCGGCGATCGCCGCCCGGCTGGGCCTGAGCCAGAAAACAGTCCGCAATCACGTGTCCAACATCTTGACCAAGCTGCAGGTAGCCGACCGGGCCCAGGCCATCGTCCAGGCACGAGACGCGGGACTGGGACACCAGTCCCGTGCCTGACGGGACACCCGTCCCGCGGACCATCACGTTTCCTCCGGCGGGCCGCGTGACTCCGGGCCCATGACAACAGGACGCTTGCTGACGGATCGTGACGAAAGCGCGGGGGACACGCGCAGCATGAGAGAAGCAAGTCATGGCGCAGCGCTCGGCCGACCGCACGGGGGCGCCGGCCGAGCACCATAGGCATGGCTACTGAGGAGGCCTGCTCGGTGCGCACCTCGATGGCCACGACCGGACCATATCACCGGTTAACCCTGCTCCGCGGCAGGTCAGCCCGGCCCACCGGGAAGGCTGTGCAGCCCGGCGACGACGGCCTCGCGGCCGAATTCCTCGACCTGCTCCCCCATGTCCCGGGCCTGCGCCGAACCCCGGTATATGGGCGCGGCCAGTTCATCGCGCACCGCGGCCAGCCTGACGGTCACGTCGCTGATCCGCTGTGCGACCGGAAGGGAGAGCGCTGGTTCGAGTGCTGCCGCGGCACCATCCAGCGCTCCGGAGCGGAGTCGCACCACGGCCAGATTGATGCTGGCCAGCGGCTTACCGGCGAACCAGTGCACCTCGCGCTCACCCGGGCCTTCGTCATAGAAGCCGATCGCGCGTTCCAGTTCTTCCGCCGCCTCGCGTTCGGCGCTTGGAATATCGGCGAGCACGGCACCGACCTTGCCTTGATGCGTAGCTCTAGAGATGGCATATTCGCCGCCGATCTCCTGCAAGTCGTCTGCGTAGTCGGGGTCGCGGTCGCGGGCCTCGTGAGAGCTACGGACGGCTTCACGGGCAACGTCCACATCGCCCAGCCGGGCCGCGGCACGCGCATGATTGGTATGCAGATGTGCCCCTCCCGGCCCCGTTGAGAGGTACTCGAGTCCGCCAAGCGCCTGATTCCGGCTCTCGGCGAACCTGCCGCGAAGGTACGCGATGGTAGAAAGCTCACAGCGCAACCGGGCCATCAGCGGCCGGTGGTCAATCGAGGTCGCCGACGCCAACCCGGTACGGTGCAGTTCTTCGGCCGCGTCCGGATAACCGAGGTTGGTGGCGGCAACACCCATCAGCCCGCAGATGCAGCCGAGCAGGAAATGGAGGCCGGTCTGATCCTGCGGCCACAGCCGGCGGTCCAGCAACCGGTAGATCCGATCACGAACCCGGTGGATCTCCAGGAACGCCGCGAGCGGCTCACCCGTGTCGACCAGGCTCGACAGCCGCACGATGTCCGCCCGCAACTGTTCGAAGGTGACACCAGCGATTCCGTTCTCATACTGATCGGTGCGGTCGCTGCCGTCGTGTGCTGCCATCAGGATCACTCGCTCAACCGAGAAACGGCCCATATCGGACCCGTACATCCCACGGTAGGCGGCCGCCATCGATGCGGCTAGATCCGGCTCGGCACCGCTCTTCGCGGACGATCGCGCCGACGATCGAGCCTCCGCCTTCACCTTGGGCGGCGGCGGGGGCAACGCGGAACCCCACTCGTCCAGCGAGATGCCAAAAGCCGTGCAGTAATAAATCTTGTACCGCTCGGTCAGGTCGTGGCGGCTCGACTCCCACCTGCGAATATAGGTACAGAGATGCTCTATGCCCGGCACCGTCGTGTCGCCGATCGCCTGGGCGGCCTGGGTGAGCCGGATAGCCATCTCCCGCCGCGCCCAGCCCCGCGCCTCCCGCTGCTTCCGCAGCCACGCACCAATTCCCGTTAACATCGCTTGCCTCCAAACTATCGACTACGGTCGACTATAGTACACGGGAGGGAACGACATCTGGCGTAACACTGCCACCAGCACGAGAACCTCTTCTATACCGCTCGCCGAGCATTGGCGCGGAAGCTTAGGGGTACGTTGCGCCAACCATCCCCACCTGAGGGGTACGTTGCGCCAACTATCCCCTAGCGAGAGGCAGGACGTTGACGCCCCACCATGAAGGCGCTCGTATGCTTGTCTAAAGCAGGTATAAGCTTGCCTTAGTCAACATTCACGGGAGGCTTGCATGACTGTCGCGGGTCAGGCGGTATCGGGCGAGGCAGTATCGGGCGAGGCGGTATCGGGCGAGGCAGTGGCTCAGGTGCGGGAGTTCAACCGGTTCTATACGAACGTCATCGGCTTGCTGCGCGGCAAGTATCTGGAGACGCCGTACTCGCTCACCGAGGCCCGCATCCTCTTCGAGCTGGCCCAGTGCGATCGGGCAGGGGATGACGCCACTGAGGTGGCGGACCTGCGCCGGGTGGTCGACATCGACGCCGGCTACCTGAGCCGCATCCTGGCCCGGTTCGAGGCGGACGGCGTCGTCACGAAAGAACGCTCCGCCGCCGACGGGCGGCGCCAGGTGATCCGCCTGACCGGAACGGGCCGGGAGATCATCGCGGGCCTCGACGCCCGTTCCGCGAGTCAGACCGCCGGTATGCTCAGCCCCCTGCGCGACGAGGACCGCCGTCGGCTGCTCGATGCCATGCGCGCGATCACCGAGGTGCTCAGCGAGTCCCCGGCGCCGCGCGCGTACATGCTCCGGGCACCTCAGCCCGGAGACATGGGGTGGGTGGTCCAGCGTCACGGGGCGATGTACGCCGAGGAGTTCGGCTGGGATCAGACGTTCGAGGCGCTCGTCGCCCGGCTGGTCGCGGACTACGTCACCAACTCCGATCCCCGGAAGGAGGCGGCCTGGATCGCCGAGGTGGACGGACAGCGAGCCGGCTGCGTCTTCTGCGTGCGCGACAACGACGAGGACGAGACCACGGCCCGGCTGCGCATGCTGCTGGTGGAACCCTGGGCCCGGGGCCTGGGCATCGGCCGCAGGCTCGTCGACGAGGTGCTCCGGTTCGCCAGGAACGCGGGCTACGCCAGGATCGTCCTGTGGACACATGACGTGCAGGCCGACGCGCTGCGCCTGTACAAGCGGGCCGGCTTCACCCTGGACAGCGAATCGCCCAGCCACAGCTTCGGCACCGAACTGGTAGACCAGACCTGGTCCCGCCCACTGACCTAACCCAAACCACACTTGTCACCCGTTACTGCTGGGCATTCCGTATATTTCGGACGGGGTTTTGGTCGTAGCGGGTGACATGTGAGTCGTACCGGGTGACATGTCGAATCCGTGGGGCTGCTTGGGTGGCGAGGCCAACCGAGGGCTGCTCGGCGGCGCGTAGAGTGGTCGGGTTATGACAGAACGTGCGCGGACACTCACCGAACGCGACATCCAGAGCCTGGTGTTCGTCGCGGAGATGTACGGTGTGCAGCTTGATCAGCTCGCGGGGCTGCTCGACGTCCCCAGAGAACGCGCACGAGCGATAGCTTCCCGCTGGCGGGAACTGGGTTACGCCGAGTCGGCCCGGCTCGGCCCGGGGCCGCCGTGGGTCTGGGTCACCCGCCAGGGGCTGGCCGCCTGCGGCCTGCGGTACACCGCGGTGCCGCCCGCGCTGTCCAGGCTCGCGCACATCAGGGCGGTGACGTCGGTCCGGCTGGCCCTGGCGGCCACCAGAACCTACCAGCAGGCCAGAGCGTACTGGCGCGGCGAGCGCCGGATGCGTACCGGCTGCCGCCCGGGCCTGCGCGACCACCTGCCCGACGGCGAGGTGCACTGGCCGGACGAAGCCGGTGTGGGCTGGGCCGGGGAATGCTGGGCCATCGAAGCCGAACTCACCCGCAAGACCGTCACGCGCACCGCCGCGATCATGAATGAACTCCTTTCCCGCACCGGCGACTACGGCTGCCCCGCGGCGGACGCCGTCGTGCCCGGCCGTCCGCCGCGGCACGCCCGCGCCGTCTACCTCTGCTCCCCCGCCGCCCGGCCCACGGTCACCCGGGCGCGGGCGGAACTGGGCCCGCTGGCCGCCCGCGTCGAGGTCCGCGACCTCCCGGCCGGCGCACGGTTCCCGGAAGACAAGTGAACGGCCGCCCTGGCCGGAGGCCCAGGCCAGTTCAGCGCCGCTGGCTACTGAAGTCCCTCCGCGCGCTGGGAATCGCCGCGATCGCGGTGGCCTTGACGCCGGTGACGCTCATCGCGGTGGCGGCCATGGCGGCCGGGTGGCTTACCGGGTGGCCGCCGCGGCGGCTCTATGCCGCGGCGGCCTGGTCGGTACCGATGGTCGCGGCGTGGCTGGGCGCGATCGCGGCCGGCCTGGGGGGCCTGCCGCCGGGCATGGCCGGCGGCCCCGCGTGGCTGCGCGTCACCGCGGCGCCATATCGCGCGTGGCGGAGCATGTGGCGGTTCGTCACGCAGGCGCCGGCTGATCCCGGGCACCTGGCCACGGCCGCCGTCACGATCGCACCCGTGGCGATCCCGCTGGGGCTGGCGGCCGGCGGGCTGGCCTGGGCACACCGGATCTTCGCCATGGAGACCGGCGCCGGCGGCCGCACCCCGGCCGCCCCTGTCGCCTTCGACCTGCGGCAATGGCGTCGGCAGGTCCGCACCGCCAAGGCCCGCATCTCAGCTCCCGGTGCGCTCCCTCTGATTTCGACGAACGGGTCTGTGGTGACAGGAGCCACCATCCGCACCGTCCGTCATCCAAGCCGCCCCATCGCGTCCATTCCCTACTCCAGGCTTCGTTCGCACCAGGTGGTCATCGGCACCACCGGCACCGGCAAGACCACCCTGCTGCTTCGCCTGTGGGCGGGGTTCATGGCCGGCGGCGTCCGCCGGCACGCCCATCCGCTGCTGGTCGTCATCGACTGCAAGGGCGGCGCGAGCTCCCGCAAGGTCGCGGACCGGATGCGGCGGGTCATGCGCGACGCCGGCGCCCGGTCGACCGCGGTGTGGCCGGACGAGGCCTGCCTGTCGCTGTGGGATCTGCCGGCCGGGCGGCTCATCACCACGCTCCTCGACCTCATCGAGCACGGCGCCGGCGCGGCCGCCTACTACCACGACGTGCTCGAGGCGATCGTGTCGCTCGCGGTGAGCGCGCCGTGCGGGCCGCCGTCCGGCTCGGCCGATTTCCTGGCCCGCCTGGACGCCGACTGGCTGGCTCGCGCGTACGCGGGGGTTCCGGATCGTCTAGCCACCGTACGTTCGTCGAAAAAAGGTCTTATCGATGATGCGGCGTTGCGTTTCCGCACGTTGTGGCGGCGGCTCGGCACCGGCTTCGACGGCCCGGGCGGGTTCGCGGACGCCGATGCGTGGTACTGCGTGGTCGAAGGGACGGCGGAGACCGCGGTCGCGGAAGCACAGGCACGAGCGCTGGTCGACATGCTGGCCGGCTTCGCCACCGACGGTCCCGGGCGGGAGATCCTGCTCGCCGTGGACGAATTCAGCGCCGTGTCGCGGCGGCTGCCCGTCTGGCAGCTCTATGAGCGGGCCCGATCGCTGGGGCTCGCGGTGCAGGTCACCGCCCAGTCGTGGGAGGGACTGGCCGCCGGCGAGGACGAACGGCAGCGGATCGCGACGACCGCCGAGGGCGGGATCTGGCTGCTGCGCACGCCGCGGCCGGAGCCGGTATCGGCGCTGGCCGGGTCGCGGCGGCTGCTCGACACGGCCCGGTCGCTGGCCGGCGGCACCCGGTGGGACGACTCGGGCTCGTCCCGGGTGCGCGCCACGCCGGTGGTGGATCCGGACCTGGTGCGGCAGCTCGAGGTCGGGCAGGCCGCTTATATCTACCGGGGCGGCGTGACATACGTCCAGGTGAAGCGGCTCATCGCCGCCCAGCCGGGGTTGCCGGCCGCGGGAGCACCCGCGCGCGAACAGGTGCCGCCGGCGGTGAGCGCGCCGGTTCCGCTGCCGGACGTCAGCGCGGTGCTGGACGAGGCGTTCGGGCCGGCGCGGTTAGCCGGGGTGCTCGGGCCTGGCGAGCGGCCAGCCGCCAGCCGCCAGCCGCGCTCTGACCCGCGCGATGTCGGAATCGCTGGGGTGGGCGTTGTCGGTGACGGCGGTGATGGCGGCACGGATCGCCTCCGCGGACTCCGGCTTGCTCTCGTTCTCCAGTTCCCCGGCGATCGCGGTGACCTCGGCATTGGTGAGCTGGCTGCCGAGCAGCGCGAACAGCGGTATGTAGTCGACGTCGGGAACGCCTTCGGGATAACCGGCCCGTAGCCAGCCGATGATCGCGCTCAAGACAGGTGGCAGCGCCATGGTCTCAGGCCTCTCTCGGTGCGGCGATCATTTCTTCGGCGCGGGCGTCGGCGCCGGATGACCGATCTGGTACACCTCATAGATACCCCAGCCGATCGCGGCCAGGACGATGAGGAAGCAGATCGCGCCGATGATCATGCCCGCGACGCTGCCGCCGACCAGGGCGTCGGAATCGGCGCCCGCGGTCCGGACCCGGGGCCCCTTGGACAGGGCGAACAGGCCGCCTGCGAAGATCGCGGGCAGCCCGGCCCCCGCGAGCAGGCCGAAGACCACGATCTTCCACAGTGCGGAGTAGTTGATCCAGGACATCTCTGTTTCCCGTCCCTCAGACCGCGGCCGGCTCAGGTTCGGCCGGAGCGACCGTTCCGGTCCACTCGGCGTTCACGTTGTTGTGGTCCACCTTGCTGGCGCGGGACCGCCAGTAGATGGCCGCCACGATCACGAGCAGGATGAGCAGGTCGATCACCACGCCAGCGGTGCCGCCGATGCCGTCCGCGATCCCGTACGCGGCGGCGCCGACCAGTGCCGCGGAGGGAAGGGTGAACACCCACGCGGTGGCCATCCGCCCGGCCACGTTCCAGCGCACCTCCGCGCCCTTCTTACCCAGCCCGGTGCCGATGATCGAGCCGGTGGCGACGTGCGTGGTGGACAGCGAGTAGCCGAAGCTGCTGGACAGCAGGATGATCGCGGCCGACGAAGACTCGGCCGCCATCCCCTGCGGCGACTCGATCTCCACCAGGCCCTTGCCCAGCGTGCGGATCACCCGCCAGCCGCCGATGTAAGTGCCGAGGCTGATGGCCACCGCGCAGGTGAGGATCACCCAGAACGGCGCGTTGGCCCCCGAATGCAAGGTGCCGTTGGCGATCAGGGCCAGGGTGATGACGCCCATCGTCTTCTGCGCGTCGTTCGTGCCGTGGGCCAGGGACACCATGCAGGCCGACCCGATCTGCCCGATGCGGAAGCCGTGCTTCCTGGCGCCGTCGGTGAGGCTCCGGCTGATCTGGTACAGCAGCCAGGTGCCGGCCGCGGCCACCAGCGCGGCGATGATGGGCGACAGGATGGCCGGGAGGATCACCTTGGAGGTCAGGCCGTGCCACTTGATCGCGTGGCCCCCCGCCGCGGCTATCGTCGAGCCGATCACGCCGCCGATGAGCGCGTGTGACGAGCTTGACGGAATCCCGAACAGCCAGGTGAGCAGGTTCCAGATGATCCCGCCCGCCAGGCCGGCCGCCACCACGGTCAGCGTCACCAGCTTGGTGTTCACCAGGCCGCTGGCGATCGTCGCCGCCACCGCCAGCGACAGGAACGCACCGACCAGGTTGAGAAGTCCGGATAGCGCGACCGCGATCCTGGGCGGCAACGCGCCGGTGGCGATCGAGGTCGCCATGGCGTTGCCCGTGTCGTGGAAACCGTTGGTGAAATCGAACCCCAGAGCCGTGATGACCACCAGGGCCAGCACTACATCGTTGCTCACGTGATCAGCGTCCCCACCAGCGATGTTATTGTCGAGAGCACAATTTGAACGGTCAAGCGATCGTCACCGTCTCGTCTCCTGGTGTTCACCCGCACGAAAGAACTATAACGTTACGTATGTGACAGGTGACAATCCGTTCGAGGCGCTGGGCCTGCAGGCCCGGGCGGACCTGACCGACGACGACGTCCGGGCAGCCTGGCGGCGCATCGCCGCGGTCACGCATCCGGACCGGCCGGACGGCGGTGACGCGTCGCGGTTCGCCGCCGCGGCGGCCGCTTACGCGCTGCTGCGGACCGGGTACGGGCGCGGCGAGGCCTACGCGGACTTGCTTGGAGTTCCTGCGGGAGTTGTGCCTGACGGGTCTGCTGTGGCTGCTGTCAAACCGGCGGCGAAAGCACGGCTGCTGTGGCGGGTGCGCCGTGGGCGGCCGGCGATACTGGCGTTGCGGGTTCTCATCGCGGGCGCGGTGAGCTGGGCCAGCGTGGCGGCCGCGGGCTGGCAGCCCGCGACGCTCGCGATAGCGGTCGGCAGCCTCACCTGGCTCCTCCGCACCACGCGTTACGACCTCGCTCCCCCGCTGGTGTGACCGCGCCCGGATGAATGTGGCAGCGACCCGGTTATAACCGGGTCGCTGCCACATTCATCCGCGGGGGCGGGCGGGGCTAAGGCGCGACGGGACGGGAGGGGTCGGTGATCCAGTTGGACCAGGAACCTACGTAGAGCGCGGCGGGGACATCGGCCAAGGCCAGGGCGAGGACGCCACGGGCCGCGGTGACGCCGGAGCCGCAGTAGGCGCCGACCGCGCCGAAGTTGCCTGGGCCTCCGGCCGCGGCGCCCGGCGACGAAGCGTCGACAGAGACGGCGCCGAACAGCTTGGCCAGGTCGGCCGGTTCCTTGAACGTGCCGTCCGCGTTGCCCGTCTCGGCGATGGGGATGTTGACGGCACGGGGGATGTGGCCGGCCACCGGATCCACGGGTTCGTGCTGGCCGCGGTACCGCTCCGGGGTCCGCACGTCGATGAGCACGCCGTCGCGGGCCAGCGCAGCCGCGCCGGATGCGTCCACGACCGGCATGCCGCCCGGCCGTGCAACAAACGGGGGGTACGGGGGGTCGTCCCCCCGCGAGCCAGCAGAGTCGCCCGGAACAACCACCGGGTCCGCCGCCGCGACCGCGAGGCCGGCGCCGGTCCACGCCCGGTAGCCGCCGTCCAGCACGCGGACGTCATCGTGACCGAAGTACCGCAGCAGCCACCACGCCCGGGCGGCGGGAACGGAGTCGCCGTCGTCATACACCACGACCGGATACCCGTCCCGGACCCCGGCGCTCCGCATCGCCGCCTGGAACGCCGAAGCCGAAGGCATCGGGTGCCGTCCGCCCGGACCCGCCGGCCCGGACAGATCGCGATCCAGATCCACGAACACCGCGCCGGGCAGGTGACCTGATCGATAGCTGTCGATGCCCGGCGGGCCGCCGAGCCGCCAGCGCAGGTCGAGCAGCACCGGCGCGGGGTCCCGCGCCAGCTCGGCCGCCAGCGCCCCGGCGCCGACCAGGAGGCTATCCCGGCTAGGGCCGGGGTTCATGCGGCGGTGTACATGAGGGCGGGCACCAGCTGCTCGGACGGGGTGAGCGAGCCGTGCATGCCGAACAGCGCCGACTCTCTCGGTTCGGCCTTGGTGGCCACGATCGCGAGGGACCCGGCCGGGGCTACCACCACGTCACCGATCCGCCGGGTCATGGCCTCGTTGACCGGGCCGAACCAGCCTTCCTTGATGGCCTCGTCCCTGGACAGCACCCAGGCGCGCTCGCCGAGCACCTCGCGCCAGGTGACGAGGAGGTCAGCGGCGGCGCCGCGGCGGGCGTACACGTGCCTGGCCCGCGGTTCGCCGCCGAGCAAGGCCAGCCCGTCCCGTAGTTCCGGGGTCGCGTCCACGTCGAACTTGTCCTCCGGGCCGATGTCCACCATGCCGTGGTCAGCCGTCACGTACATGCAGGTCCCGGAGGGCAGCGCGCCGGCCAGCTGCTCGGCCAGCTTGTCCACGTGAGCCAGCTGGTTGTACCAGGCGTCGGAGCCGACCCCGAACACGTGCCCGGTCCCGTCGAGGTCGCCGTGGTAGACGGTCACGAACGCGCGGGCGTTGTCCCACAGGGCCGCGGCGGCCTGCGCGGCCAGCGCGCCCATGCTGTCGGCGGGCCGGAAGTCCGCGCCTCTCATGGTGGCCACGGTCAGGCCGGTGCCCCGGAACGCGCCCTGCGCCACGTGCACGGCCGCGATGCCCGCGGCGGTGGCCCGCTCGTACACCGTGGGCAGCGGCTGCCACTGCCTGGGATCGACCCGCGCATCCCAGCGCAACCCGTTGAGCAGGCGGTTCTCGCCCGGGATGATGACCTGGTAGCCGAGGATCCCGTGCTGGCCGGGTGGGCGCCCGGTGCAGATGGAACCGAGGCTGGTCACCGTGGTGGACGGGAACCCGGCCGTGATCGGCCTGGAGTTGAGCGCGAGCTCGGACAGGAAGGGCGCCACGGCGGGATGGGCGCGGAGCAGTTCCCAGCCAAGGCCGTCGACGATAAGCAGGCAGGCCCGCTGCGCGGCGGGCAGGCCGAGGACGTTCTGCGCCTGGGGCGCTTCCGGGTCAACGGACGCGAGCATCGATGACGACAGGTCGGCGAGCGTGGCGGCCCCGTAGGTCGGCACGGTCGGC
>JAFARZ010000434.1 GCA_019245115.1 Streptosporangiaceae bacterium
CCATGAATGTGACATTCAAGGGGTTCGCAGCGGCACTGGGGATCACAGCACAAGTCCCAGTGGTCCCTTGCAGCTCCCGGGTAACACGATCAGAGCGCCGGACCGATCACCCCAGGCCCCGACGAACTTCCGGAGCGCCCCACTTAGTATCTCGGTTTGCGGGTGACGGCGACGGCGGCCACCAGGAAGACGACTCCCATCGCGCCGAACAGCACGGCATAGGTCGTGGCCGCTGGTTTCTGGCTGGCGTTGAGTACGGCAAGCCCGATGCCGGCCACCGCCGCGACATAGCAGAAAATGCCGAGGAAGATCTTCCAGAACGGTTTCATGTGATTCTCCGTGGGGTGCGGGCAGGGCCGCCCGGTGCGCGCCCTGCGACAATGAGTCCGAGGAGCAGGATCCAGGCGCCGGGATCGGAGCGGAACCGATTCCAGCAATATGCGGCGTGCGAAAGATCGGCTAGCGAGAGGTCGCCCGTGGCGACCAGCGGGGCAAACTGATCCGGCCCGAGATGTATGGCGAAATCGTGCGTGGGGACCTGATCATTCGTGATCGCGAACGGCCGGACCACGATGTCGGTGAAACCGCATTCACGCAGCAGGCGGGGCAACTGGCGCGCGGCCCGCCGGCTGGTGCCCGTGGTGCGGCGCGCCGCCGCCGCCTTGCGGTGGACGGCCTCCAGTCCGGAGAAGGTGGGCTGCGCGAGGCCCCACAGCTCTTCGTCGGTTTCCACCACGGCCAGCAGCCCGCCGGGCCGCAGGACACGCCGGACCTCGGCGAGGACCGGCGCCGGGCCGGGCAGATGCTGCACGACGTAGCGCATCAGCACGCTGCCCACGGTGCCGGATCGCAGCGGCAGCGCGCAGGCAGCCGCGCCGGCCACGGTCACCCCGCCGTCCGCGGCCCGCGACAGCAGCGCCGGGCTGACGTCCAGGCCGAGCACGGGCAGCCGGGGGAGCGCGGCGCTGATCCGCTTCGCCGCCGATCCGGTCCCGCAGCCGAGATCCACCAGCGGGCCGCTGTGCGGCAGGCCGAGGTCGACCAGGATCCGCAGTTCCTCGGCGAAGGTGAGCTCCGCCTGCGCCTCCAGCCGGGCCACCTCCCCGGCGACGCCGCCCGCGGTGATCCGCTCCGGGTCGTACCCGAGCGTGGTCATCGTGGCCTCGGAATCGCCAGCAGGCCGTTCCGCGGCCGGAGCGTGACCAGGGCCTCTGGTTCCACCACGAAACCCGGCACGACCTCCAGCCGGACCTCCCGGACCAGCGTCGCGAGCACCAGCGTGGCCTCGACGATGGCGAAGTGCTGGCCGATGCAGATCCGCGGACCGCCCCCGAAGGGCATATACAGATGGCTGGGCCGCTCGGCTGAGGAGGCCGCGAACCGCTCCGGACGGAAGGCGTCCGGCTCCGCCCAGTACGCCGGATGGCGGTGCAGGAGATAGGGGCTGATGCCGACCAGCGCGCCCGGCGTCACGTCGAATCCGCCCACCGTGTCCGCACCGATAGCGCGGCGCGAAATCTGCCACACCGGCGGGTACAGCCGCAGCGCCTCCTCGATCACCTGCCGGCACATCGGCAGCCGGGGAAGATCGGCCGCGGTGGGCAGCCGCCCGCCCAGCGCCGCGTCCACCTCGCTCGTCAACTGCTCGGCGACCCGCGGGTGCCGGTCCAGCAGGTACAGCGTCCAGGTGAGGCTCTTGGCGGTGGTCTCGTGGCCGGCCATGGCGATGGTCAGTACCTGGTCCCGCAGTTCGGTGTCGGACACGTCGGCCGGCGAGGCCAGCAGGCCGGCGAGCAGGTCCATCCGGCCGGCGCCGCCGCCGGCCCGGCGCGCCATGACTATCGCCCGGACGACCTGGTCGAGGAAGGCCGCGGCGCGCGCATACCGCGCACGCCTCACGCCAGTGTCCGCCTGATCCGCTCCGTCGGCGGGGAGATAGTGGCCGATGAAGCTGTTCACCGCGTCAACCGCGCGGCCGAACCCCTCGCCGATGCCGGCCACGTCCGCGCCGAACATCGACTCGATCACCACCATGAGGGTGAGCGCGGTCAGGTCGTGATCGACCCGCACGGGCGAACCGGACGCGATCGCCGGCCGCCAGCGCTCGAGCAGGCCCTGCGCCGCCGAGGTCATCACCGAACCGAACTTCTCGACCTGGCTGCGCCGGAACGCGGGCGCGCACATGTGCCGCTGGCGGTCCCAGTCGTCTCCCTCGCTGGTCAGCAGGCCGTTGCCGAGCAGCGGCCGCAGCATGATGTGGTCCGGCGTGCGGTCCTTGGTGTAGTTCGCCGCGTTGTCCTTGAGAACCTGCCGGGCCAGCTCCGGCCGGTTCAGCAGGTAGATCGTCTCGTCGCCCGCCTCGTAACGGACGATGTCTCCGTACGTAGCGGTCGCCTCGGACAGGAAGCGCAGCGGGTCGTTACGCATGGCCCGCAGGTCGCAGTCACCCGGTCCCGGCGGGAGAACGGTATCCGTTCGTACTGACATCTTCTCGCTTCACCTCACCGGATGCGCATGCCGCTTTCCTCAAATACTTATAAGCGGCTCTGCTTATACGTACATCAAATATGTAGCTGGAGTGAATGGCTGCCCCTAACATACTTCATTTACGCTGGATACTCAATGCTCGCACCTAACTTGGAAAGTAAGTCTTGGCATTGCAAAGGAGGCCATGGAAGACTCGGAAACCGAAGAGCCGAATCGCCGAATGCCGCGGATAACCCGATGGCGCAAGGAGGAAAACCGATGGCGATGAATCCACAGCAGCGTGCCGAGTTCGTGAACGCTTATACTCGCGCGCTCATCACTGCCTGGTCAAGCGAGGAGTTCTCCAGTCGCCTGAACCAGGACCCGAAGGCGGCCCTGGCCGAGGTCGGCCTGCAGATCCCCGCGAACGCGCAGGTCCAGCTGGTCCGCACCGTACCCGAAGGCAGCCACGAGGGCAGCCTTGACGCGCAGGTGGCGCTGTACGAAAACGGTCTCTCGACCGGGCGTTACGAGTTCCACATTCCCGAGACCCCGCAGATCGACATGGCGGAGCTCAGCGAAGGCGACCTCGACGCGGTTGCCGCCGGCTCGAGCATTGGCTGCTGCTGCTGCCCGTGCTGCAGCTGCACCTGAGTTTGAATCCGGTATCAGCACAGTTAAATACCAGTATGCAGGGTCATTTCGCGGGGGAATCCCCCCGCGGCCCTGCTAAATTAACGGGGAACTTCCCCGCACCCCCTGGGAGGCCGGCCGTGGCTCAACCCGCTGTGGCGGACAATCCTGTTGTCGTTCGTGGCTTGCGTAAGCAATACGGGAATGCGACCGCGGTTAACGGCCTGGACATGGATATTCGGACGGGTGAGGTTTTCTGCCTGCTCGGGCCGAATGGCGCTGGCAAGACCACCACCGTCGAAATCCTCGAGGGACTTCGGAACCGCAGCGACGGCGAAGTGCGGGTGCTCGGCCATGACCCGGCCGGGCACCCGCGCGGGTGGCGCGCTCGCATCGGTGTCGTCCCGCAGACGACGGGAGCCTTCGCGGACCTGACGGTCCGTGAGGTCGTGGCCCAGTTCGCCGCGTTCTATCCGGACCCGCTGCCGGTTGATGAGGTCATCGACATGGTCGGCCTCACCGCCGCCCGCAAGAAGCAGAGCATGGCCCTGTCGGGCGGTCAGCGCAGGCGCCTCGACGTCGCGGTCGGGATCGTGGGGGACCCCGAACTGATCTTCCTCGACGAACCGACCACCGGCCTCGATCCGGTGGCACGCCGGGAGGCCTGGGAGGTGGTCAGGTTCTTCGCCCGGCGCGGCAGGACCACGATCCTGACCACGCACTACCTCGACGAGGCGGAGGTCCTGTCCGACCGGGTCGGGATCATCGCCGGCGGTCGCATGATCGAGACCGGGCCGCCGGCCGAGATCGGCGGACGATCGCACACCCCCGCCAGGGTCTGCTTCACGAAATCAGGCCCGCTCGCCGGGCTGCCGTTGCCTTCCCTGCCGCAGGACACCGCCATCGAGGTCGCGGGAGGTGCCGCGGCCGGAGGCCCAGGCCAATTCAACGAGGTGCGGCTCGGCACCAAGAAGCCGACGGCCATCATGGACGTGCTGCTGCCGTGGGCGCATGCGGCCGGCGTCGACGAGATCCCTGACGTGCGTATCTACCGTCCGACGCTGGAAGAGACCTACCTCGACCTGATCCGGCGGCATAGCCCAGATAAAAACGGCACAGAGAGGGCGCTGTCGTGACGAACGTGACGGTCAAGGTGGCGGCAGGGGCTGGTGAACAGGCGGCGGCGCCCGCTGCCCGGCGGCTGCCGGGTCCGCTGCGGACCGGTGCGGTCCGCTCGATGGTCGAGCTGAAAGCCTTCTTCCGCAACTGGCAGTCGCTGGTGTTCACCCTGCTGTTCCCGGTGCTGTTGCTGCTGATCCTCGGCTCGATCTTCGGCGGCACGGTGCGCGGCACCGACACCAGCTTCAAGCAGGTGTTCATGGCGGGCATCATCGCCGCCGGCATCATGAGCGTGAGCTTCTCCGGCCTGGCCATCAGCATCGCGCTGGAACGCGATGACGGAACGGTCCGCCGCCTCGCCACGACGCCCATGCCGCGCTCGGCGTATTTCATCGGCAAGGTCGCCCGCGTACTGGTCACCGGCGTGCTGGAGACCGCGCTGCTGCTGGTGCTGTCGATCGGCGTCTTCCACCTGCCGATGCCGTCGACCGCCGGCCGCTGGCTGACCCTGGCGTGGGTGCTCGTGCTCGGCGGGGTCGCGTGCTCACTGGTGGCCGTCGCCTACACCGCGCTGATCCCCAACGGCCGGTCAGCGGTGGCGATCGTGACCCCTCCGTTCATCATCTTGCAGTTCATCTCCGGGGTGTTCTTCCCCTACAACCAGCTCCCGCCGTGGATGCGCACCCTCGCCGCCTTCTTCCCGCTGAAGTGGATGGCCCAGGGCCTGCGCTCGGTGTTCCTGCCCGGCACTTTCACCCGGGTCGAACCGGCCGGGAGCTGGGAGCACGGCCGCATCGCGCTGGTGCTCGCCCTGTGGTCGGCGGCCGCCCTGGCCATCACGATGCTGACCTTCCGCTGGCGCGACTCGCGCCCCGGCCCCGGCTGAGTGCGCAACTCCTCGATATCCCATCGGGAAGGGCGGTCGTCGTTCGTGGTAAGGATCTAGTTGAGGCGGATGCCGAACGCGGTCAGCTTCCTCGGCAGCAGAGCCGGCGCCCAGCGCTGCACCGGATCGATCGCCCGGGCGCGCGGGAAGCGGCCGGCCAGCCCGCGCAGCGCGATGGCCCCGGCCCGGCGGATCAGCGGCGCGGCCAGGCAGAAATGCGGGCCGGCTCCCATGGCCAGGTGCGGGTTGGGCGCGCGCGACAGGTCGGCGCGGTCGGGATCGGCGAACACGTCCGGGTCCCGGTTCGCGGCGGCCAGCACGGCCAGCACCTGGGCGCCGGCCGGAACGCGGCCGCCCGCCAGCTCGATATCGCAGGTGGCCACCCGCGCGATGAACGGGATGGGTCCGTCCAGGCGGAGCAGTTCGTCGACCGCGGTTTCGGCCCGGCCGGGATCGGTGAGTCCGAGGCCGGCGAGTACGGGTTCTCCCGGCCGGGCGTCTGGCCGGGAGAGCAGCCGGCCGAGCGCGTTGCCCGTGAACTCGGTCAGCGGCGCGTACCCTCCGACGACCACCAGGGACAAGATGCCGAGCATCTCCTGCCGGGTCAGCCGCGGGTCGGCCGCCAGCCGGGCCAGCGGCGAGTCCGGCTCGGCCCGGCTGACCGCGGTGACGTGCGGATCGAGCCAGCTCGTGAGCTCGCCGACCGCACGCCGGCCGGCCGCGCCCGCCTCCGCCCCGGCCAGCGGGTCGAGGTTCACCGAGGCACGCCGGGCGAGACCGGCGAACGCCGTCCGGTCGGCGGGATCGATCCGGAGCAGGCTGGACAGCACGGCCACGGCCAGCGGTTCGCCGATATCGGCGATGGCGTCGGCGTCTTCTCCGGTCCGGGTGCCCAGGCCGGCCAGCAGCTTGCCGATCTCGGCCTCGATGAGCGGGGTCTGCGAGTGGAGCGCGGCCGGCCCGAGCAGCAGCGTGCCCGGGCCGCGCAGCCGGCCATGCTCAGGCGGATCGGTGGTGAGCATGGAACTCGGCAGCGCCTCGTCGCGGACGCGGCGCCGCTGGGCGAGCGCGGCGGAGAATCGCTGGTCCCGCAGCACCACGGAACAGCCGGGATATGAGGTGACAAGCCACAGCCGGCTGAAATTATCAAGGTAGAGAGGCGCGTGCTCCTGGAGCCACCGATATGCGGGATAGGGGTCGACCCGGCCGCGTGGCGAGAACGGATGGAAAATGCCAGGCGGCAATCCCCCGGTGGTCATGGATCGCATTTCTTGAGTCCGTTCTATTTTCTGAAGCTTGGCCTGTTGCGATTCTTGACGATATCTAGGATAATACATTAAAAGCCGCGGAAGCGGAACCATCCGGGGGTTTGAAAATGCTGATGGATACCGTCGTTATAGGTGCCGGGGTGAGCGGTCTCGCTTGCGCCCGCCGGCTAGTCGAGAACGGACTGGATGTCACCGTTCTCGAGGCACGGAACCGGATTGGCGGACGCATCGAGACGTTTCATCCGGCGGACGGCGGACCGAGCCTCGAATTGGGCGCTCAGGTCGTTCATGGTGACCATAATCCGTTGCACAACGTGGGCGCGGAAATGCGGCCCGTGCCGCGCGCCGGGCAGGCCCGGGTGATAATCGGCGGGCGGCTGTGCCCGATGGGGATACTCGCCCGCGCGGGAAAGCCGCCGTGGGCGCTCGAAGCCATGCTGGCGGCGGATGGTGATGTCGGGGATGCGCCGCTCGCAGGCTGGTTGGGCGGGAACCCCGTCGCACGACTGGCCGCCGCCGAGTGGTTCCGGCAGAACTGGGCCGCTGACCCGGCGGAACTCAGTGCGGCCGGCGTGGCGGCCGGCCTGCGTGCCGATGCCACCATAGGCGACCAGGAGTTCCTGCCCGCCGAGGGTTACGCCGCGGTGCCGGCCCGTCTCGCCGCCGGGCTGCGGATCAAGGCCGGCTGCGCGGTCAGTGAAGTGTCCTGGTCACCGGGCCGGGTCGAGGTGACGTGCGATGGGACCAGCGTCAGCGGCCGCACCGTGGTCGTCACCGTTCCGCCCCAGGTCGTGGCCGCGGGTCGGCTCAGCATGTCGGCGCTACCGCCGCGTAAGCGCCAGGCGGCCGGCGCGCTGCTACCCGGGGACGGCTGCTGCGCCGTGCTGACCATCGGCACGCCGGCGCCGGAAACCGCGGTGGTGTTCGACGCCGACGGAGCCACCGGATTCGTCCGGTGCCGGGAAGGGCGGCCCGAGGTGCTGGTCGTCGCCAAGGCGGCCGCGGCCGCCTCGGTCCGCGCCGCGCTGACCGCGGGCGACGGCGCGCTGGCCGGCCTGATCGGCCGGGCCCTGCCGTGGGCCCGCGGCGCGCCGGTCGCGATCACCCAGGTCAGCGACTGGGGCAGTGATCCCTGGTCGGGCGGCGCTTTCGCCTTCCCGCGGGCCGGTGCGCTATGGGCCCCCGCGGCCTGGGCCGAACCGGTCGCGGACACCGTTTTCTTCGCCGGCGAGGCGACCTGCGAGCGCCCCGCGCGTGTGCACGGGGCCATGGAAAGCGGCATACGCGCCGCGGAAGAGGTTGCGGAGGTGCTGAGCCGATGAGTGAACTGTGCATGCCGGACGTGACCTTGCCACCGGTTCATTCGGGCTGGTACCTGCTGGGTTTCGACAGCGAGATCGGCCGGGGCGTCACGCCGCTGGACATCGGGCGCCGGCTGATCGCCGTGCGCGGCCGGGACCGGATCCGCGTGTTCGACGCGACGTGCCCGCATCGGGGCGCCCACCTAGGCTACGGCGGCCGGCTGGTCGAAAGTGCCGGAGGCCCAGGCCAATCCAGCGCCGCGGCCGGAGGCCCAGGCCAATCCAGCGCCGTGATCTGCCCGTTCCATGGCAAACGGATCGGACTCGGCGGCCCGGGCCGCCTGTCGGTGGCCGAGCACCACGTGGTGCGGGTGGGAGACGCGGTCTTCGTCCGGCTGTCCGGAGATCCGGCACAGGACCGGGGCTTCGGCCAGGTGCTCGCCGACCTGGCCGAGCAGCGCATCGTCATCGGAGCGCTGAGCGAGCACGTGCCGGTTCCGCCCGAGCTGATCGTGGAGAACGCGTTCGATGCCGAGCATTTCTCGGCCGTGCACCTGGTGCCGCGGGTCACCGGTATGGAGATCAAGCCGGGGGAGACCGGGGAACTCGTCATCGAGGGCGAGTTCGCGACCGCTCCGCCGTTCTGGGAGAAAGGGCAGGCCAAGGTGGTGCACAGCCGTTTCGTGGCGCGCGCCTACAGTCCCGGCATCGTGGTCACCGAGGTCGGGCCGCCGGACCGCGCTCATGTCGTGATCACGGCGGCCAGCCCGGCGCCCGGCGGCTGCCTGGCCCGCTTCGCGCTGGCCATCCGGCCTGGTCAGATCGATGAGTTCGGCGCCCTGGCAGCCGGCGCGCGGCACGCGTTCAAGCAGGACTTCGAGGTCTGGAGCCACCTGGATCCCGCCGTGGTGCCCAGACTGGACTCCCGCGACGCGACGGTTGTCGCGTTCCGTGAGTTCTGCGCCGGATTCCCCGCGGCATGAGCACCGAGTTGCGCACCCGGGTGGCGGGCGCCGGACCGGCGGTGCTGTGGATCCACGGCTACACCATGGATTCCTCGTTGTGGGGCGACCTGTGGGATCGGCTGCCCGGATTCCGGCATGTCGGCGTCGACCTGCCCGGGCACGGCGCGTCCGGCCCGCTTCCCGCCGGGCTCACCCTGCCCGCACTGGCCGCGGAGATCGCCGGCCTGGCCCGGTCGGCCGGCGCCAGCCGGGTGGTAGCCCTGTCCTTCGGCACCATCGTCGGGCTGCAGCTCGCGATCGATGCCCCTGACCTGGTGCAACGGCTGATCCTCGGTGCGCCCACGATCAGCGGCTGGCCGGCCGAGCCCGGTATTTCCGAACGGTACCGGCAGCTCGGGCTGCTGCGCCGGTTCGCCGGGCCAGGTGAGCAGATGGCGGAGCTGTGGATGTCCTCGCCGCCCGACATCTTCCGCGGGACCGAACGGCATCCCCGGCTGCGGGGCCAGATCAGGTCGGTGGTCATCCGGCACAGCTGGGCGGAACTGGTCAACGGCCGGATGCGGCCGCTCACCGAGCACGTCCAGGACGTCACCGCGCTGAGCCGGATCACCGCTCACACCCTGGTGGTGATCGGTGACGAAGACATGCCCGCCTATCACCAGCACGCGGGCACGCTGTGCTCCGCGGTGGCACGGTGCCGGTCGGTCACGCTGCCCGGCGCCGGGCATCTGTGCCTGCTCGAGCGGCCGGACGAGGTGGCCCCGATTCTCGACGGGCATCTCCGGTCACCTGAACCGGAGTTCAAGGAGTACGTCGCGCCAGCCATCCCCACCTGAGGGTGGCCGCTGGAAAACCGCCGGAAATGCGTATGCTGATTTCGGGAATTTACCCTTACATAAGAGCGATGATTTGTGCCATCATCGCGCCATGAGGCGAATTAGATTTGCTCTGGTAACCCTTGCCTGCGCCGCGGCGCTGACCGGAGGAGCCGCCGCGGACGCGGCGGTTTCCCAGCCCAAAGCGACCACCGATGTTCCGGCCCAGCAAACCGCGATGCAGAACGTCAGTTTCATGACCGGTGACTGGGTCGGCACGGGATGGAATCTCGGCAGCAACGGAGTACGGGACTACTTCACCCAGACGGAAAACGTGCACTACCAGGTGCAGGGAACTGTGCTGCTGGTAGAAGGCCAGGGTTATGAGGTGACGGATCCGGCAAAGGTCGCCGACAGTGCCTTGGCGGTCCTCACCTATAACGACACCACCCAGCAATACCGCTGGGAGGCATTCTCCGGCGGCAACATCGTGCAATCGGTTCCGGTCGTCGGTGACGACACCTTCCAGTGGTCATTGCAGTTCCCGCATGTGATCATCAGGTACACGCTGACGTTCACCGCCAGGACCTGGCATGAGATCGGCGAGACGAGCGTCGACGGCGGCCAGACCTGGAGCCAGACCTTCCAGCAGGACCTCGTCCGGCTCGGCCTAGCGACTGGTTGATATCCGGCCTTTGGAGGATCTGCGGAGCCGGGCTCCTGACGGGGCCCGGCTCTCAGTACGTCTGGCGGGTGGCCAGCCGCGCGAACAGGCCGCCGGACTGGGCGATGAGCTGCTGGTACGTGCCTTCCTGGACGATCCGGCCGCCATCGAGGACCAGGATCCGGTCGGCGTCGGCCACGGTGGACAGGCGGTGCGCGATGACGATGCGGGTGGCGTTCAGGTTGCGGGTGCTCTCCGCGATGACCTGCTGGGTCGGATTGTCCAGGGCGCTCGTCGCCTCGTCGAAGAAGACCATCCGGGGCCGGGACACCAGCGCCCTCGCGATCATGATGCGCTGCCGCTGGCCACCCGACAGGGTGCTCGTGCCCTCGGAAACCCCGGTGTGCATGCCCATCGGCAGTGCGGCGATCTCCTCGTCGATCCCGGCCATCCGGGCGGCCGCCCACGCGTCGTCGAGGGTGTAGCTGGCACTGCCGATGATGTTGTCCTTGATGCTGCCGGCCAGCAGCGCGCCGTTCTGCAGGACCACCCCGCACTGCCGCCGGACCAGGGTGACGTCGAGTTCGGTCAGATCCTGGCCGTCGTAGAGCACGGCGCCCGAGGTGGGCGTCTCGAACCCGAGCAGCAGCCGCAGGATCGTCGACTTCCCGCACCCGGTCGGTCCCACGATGGCGACGAACTCACCAGGGCGGACGGAGAACGTGACGTCCCGCAGGGCCAGCGGGCCGTCCTCGCCGTACCGGAACGACACGTGGCTGAGCGTGATCTGACCCGACAGCTCGCCGGGGTCGGCGCGCTGCGCGGTGGACTCCTGCTCGGCCTCCAGGATCGGGCCGAGCCGCTCCAGCATCGGCACCACGTTCATCGTCGTGATGGCGACCCCGGTGAACTGCAGCGTGGCCGCGAGCAGCAGGCTGAACGCGGTGAAGAACGACAGGAACGTGGCGATCGGAAGCTGCCCGTGCAGCGGGCCCGCCACCACGCCGAAGATCACCACCGTGCACAGCAGCGGGAAGCCGGCGTTGAACGTGGTGATGATGTTCTGGACGCGCCGTGCCGAGGTGGCCAGCGTCCGGCTGCGGGTGAATTCGGCGGCCCAGACGCCGAACGCGCGGTCCTCCGCGGCGGCGACCCGGAGCTTGGGCAGCCCGGTCAGCAGCTGGAACACGGTCGAGGCCAGCCGCTGCTCCACGGTGTACAGCTCACGCTGCCAGCGGACCTCGAAGAGTCCGGCGATCGCGCACACCGCCGCTCCGGTCAGCACCAGCCCGGTCGCGATCAGGGCCAGCGGGACGCTGTAGAAATAGACGAGGACCAGGTTCGCCGACCCGGTGAGCAGGCCGAGCGTGGCCGTGGTCGTGACGCTCGACAGCGTCTCCTGCACGGCGTTTATGCCGAGCGCGGCGGTGCCGAGTTCGCCGGTGGAGAACCGGCTGAAGAATGAGACCGGCAGGGACAGCAGCCGGATCCACACCGCGGACTGGAGCGTCGCGGTGGAGCGGCCCTCCAGGCGCAGGGCGGCGATGTTCATCACCACCGACAGCGCGGCCGCGACGAAGCCGGCGCCGATCACCACCATGGCGCCCTCGATGATGAGGTGTTTCTGCGCCCGGGCCACGAACGTGCCGAGGATCGTGCCGGTCATTATCGGGCTGAGCAGGCCGAGCGCCGCAACCAGCAGGCCCGTGATGACGAGCTGCCGGACATCGCGCCGGTTACCGCGCTGGCCGAACCGCAGCAGCGCGCGTGCGCTGCGCACGCCGCTGGGCAGCGGCGCGTACAGGACGTCGGCCTTGTTCTCCAGCAGCCGCGCGGATTCCTTGGTGACCGGCGTAACTGCGCCGAGGGGGGTCCCGGGGGGCCCCATCCCCCCGGCCGGAAGGTTGTCTGTGGCGAGGGCGGCCACGTAGCCACCCGCCTCGGGGAGCAGCGCGACCGGGCGTTTGTCGACGGTGCGCCGGCCGACCATGGGGCCGAGGTCGCGACGCCACCATCCGTCCTCCAGCCGCACGGTCCGGGTCCGCATCCCGGAGTTCAGCGCGATGCGGTGCACCGGATCGATCGACCGGCCGGGCCCATCCGGCGTGACCGGCGGCCGCACCGGGGTGCGCATCCGCGAGGCGACCAGCCGGACCGCCGCGAGCGGGGCGGGGTCGCTGATGACGTCGGCGATCCGCACGCGCGCCTCGGCGTCGCGCGCGACCGCGTCGAAGCTGCGCGTGACGTTGCCGGCCACCCGGTTGGCGGCGGCGATCCGGCGGGTCAGATCCTCTCGTTCGGCCGCGTCGCGCCGCTCGATGCGCCGGTCCACGGTGTACAGGAAGCGCGTGGCGTGCGCGATGAGCTGTGGCCACAGTTTGCCGCTGGTGAGCAGGTCGAGCGTGGTGCCGGCGGTCAGCCGCGCCGATTCCTCGGCCACCAGCCAGTCGCGTTCGGTCACGCACATCCGCTCGCCGGCGGTGAGCCGCCCGGTGATGCCGTCGGGCATCCGCACGATGCCGGCGTCAACCGTCACCCACAGCACGTCATCGATGGACCGGGCGGTCTCACCCAGGCTCACGTCGGTCGGCCCGCGGGGCGCCAGGGGCACGAACTCGCGCGGCGGCAGGTTGTCGCGTAGGGCCTGGGCCAGGGCCGCTATCCCGCTGTCAAGGCCGGCCACCAGCTGCTGGACGGCCAGCGCGTACTGCGGCGCGGACAGGGCCCGGACCGCGTCGCCCGCCGCTGTACCGCCAGCGGAGGCGGGAGACCCGGCGTACACGGGGGACAGCGCGGCGAGCCGGGACAGCGGCAGGGTGGACACGTAGCTGCGCGGCACCGGCCGGCAGGCGAGCGCGTGGCGGGGGCCGCGAGGCGAGCCGTGCAGCAGCGTTCCGGCGTTCACCCGGCACAGGAAGGTCCACCTGCCGTGCGGCCGGTGCTCCTCCAGGTGCACCGCGAACACGTCAACGGCCCCGTGCTCCACGAGCAGCACCTTGCTGAGATCGTCGAGCACGATCAGCCGGTCGTCGTGCAGGTCGACGGGAGTGGCCGCATCGGTGAAGAACCGGGAGAAGGCCCGCAGCCGTACCGTCTCTGGCTGTGCCGTCTGATGCTGTGCCGCCTGATGCTGTGCCGTCTGATGCTGTGCCGTCTGATTAGGCATTCGAGCCTCCCGCTCCGGTGTCCGCCGGGACCCCGCTGGCGGCGATCAGGCGGGCGTAGTGCCCGTTGGCGGCCAGCAGGTCATAGTGGCGGCCGCGTTCGACGATCTCGCCCCGGTCCAGCACGATGATCTCGTCGGCATCCCGCACGGTGGACAGCCGGTGTGCGATGATCACGCACGCGCACCCGCGGCGGCGCAGGTTGTCGGCGATCACCTGCTCGGTGTCCGGGTCCAGTGCGCTGGTCGCCTCGTCCAGCACCAGCAGCGTGGGCCGCTGGACCAGGGCCCGGGCCAGCTCCAGCCGCTGGCGCTGCCCGCCGCTGAAGTTCCTGCCGCCCTCGACCGTGTGGCTGTGGACGCCGCCGGGCCGCGCGGCCACCAGGTCGAAGATGGCGGCGTCCCGCAGCGCCGTGCTGACCGTCTCGTCGGACGGCTCGTCGTCCCACAGGGTCAGGTTGTCCCGTATCGTGCCCTCGAACAGCGAGATGTCCTGGTCGACGAACGCCACGGAGGAAGCGATCACCTCACGCGCGATCTCCGCCCGGGGCCGGCCGTCCAGCAGGACCCGGCCCTCCCACGGTTCGTACAGGCCCGCCACCAGCCGGCCGACGGTGGACTTGCCGCTGCCCGATCCGCCGACGATCGCCAGCCGCCGGCCGGGCACGACCGAGAACGACAGGTTCTTCAGCACGGGCGCGGCCAGCGGGTTGTAGCCGAAGGTGACGCTGTCGAATTCGAGGTAGCCGTCCAGCCGGGTCTGCGTCACCTGCCCGGGACTGGCGAAGGCCCGGTCCAGCGGGTAGCGCTCCACGTCGTGCAGCCGGGTCAGCTCGGCGGTGATGTCCTGCAGCGACTCCCCGAGGTTGGTGAGCTGCGTTACGGGCCGGCTGAGCTGGTTGAGCAGGCCCTGGAACGCGACGAGGATGCCGATGCTGATCCCGCCATCGACCACGCGCAGCCCGCCCACGAGCAGGATCAGGCCGGTGTTCGCGGTGGCGAGGAGCGGCGGCACGACGGTGAGGATCGCGGTCGGCATGCCCAGGCGCTGGCGAGCGGACACGACCTTGGCCAGGAACCCGGCCCAGCGGGCGAAGGCGTCCTGCTCGGCGCCGGTCGCCTTCACGGTCTCGATCAGGAACAGGGTGTTGTAGCTGGCGGTCATCAGCCGGCCCCGATCGGCCCGCAGCGCGGCGACCGCGTCGGTGCGGGCCCGTGCGACGCGTCGCAGCACGACCACGTTCAGCATCGCCATGCCGATGCCGATGATGCCGAGCACCAGGTCGTAGCGGATCAGGACGGCACCGTAGAAGACGACCAGCACCATGTTGAGCAGGGCGGTGGCGAGGTCCCTGGTCAGGATCTCGGCGACCTGGTCATTCGCCGACACCCGCTTGGCCACCTCGGCTGGCTGCCGTTGCATGAAGAACTCGACCGGCAGCCGCAGCAGCCGGCGGAAGAACCGCGCGGAACCGAACAACGACAGCCGGGTCTCCACGCTCAGCAGGTAGTGCTGCTGAACGGAGGTGAGAACCAGCGTGATCGCCGCGGTGGCCGCCATCGCCGCGAGCAGGGGCACGACGAAGTTGGCGGACTGGCCGGACAGGACGCGGTCGATGAAGATCCGGTTGAACGCGGGGGTGAGAATCCCCGCGGGAATCAGCAGCAGGCTGGCCAGCAGGATGAGAGGGAGGGCCCGGCCGGTCCGCTGGCGCCTGCGCATCAGCGAGCCGAACACGCGGGGCGGGCGGCCACTCGGAGTGAAGCCGGGTCCGGGCTCAAAGGTGAGGACGATGCCGGTGAAGCCGGAATCGAACTCGTCCCATTCGATCTCCCGCGGTCCGTTCGCCGGGTCGTTGACCACGACGAAGCTCTTGCCGAAGGCCCGCCGGATTCCCTCGACGACCATGAAGTGCTGGAACGCCCAGAAGATGATCAGCGGTTTCGGTGCGGTGAGAAGTTCCTCGGCCTCCATCTGGAAGCCGCGGGCGAGCAGGCCGTAGTTGCGGGCCGCCGCGACGACCGACGACGCCCGCGCCCCGTCCCGGGACACCCCGCACGCCGTCCTGAGCTCCTCCAGCGGCACGAACTTGCCGTAATAGCCGAGGATCATGGCCAGGCAAGCCGCGCCGCACTCGGCCGACTCCATCTGGATCACGGTCGGGACGCGGCGCCTTCCCTCGCTGCCCGGGGTGGGGACCCCCCGGCGCCGGGTGAGGACCTGAGTCATGGCTGGGACCTCCTCAGCGCCCGAGAACGAGGTTGACCGGCCGCTCGCTGCCCAGGTTGATCGACGCGGTCACCGCCACCTGGGAGCGCAACCCGCCCGGAGGTCCGGCCACGCTGGTCCACGCGTAGCCCGAAGCGGTTCTGGCATCCCGCACCATGTCGATGACGACGAGCTGCGGGTCGGTTACCGTCACGAAGTTGCGGGCGGCCAGGTCGCCGCCGAGCAGCGTGTCCAGGGCACCCTGGGTGAGCGGATACGGGCTGACCGACACGACACGTCCGCGCAGCAGGCCGAACACCGGCGCCGGATCGCTGGCGACCGAGATGTCCACCGCGTCACCGGGCCGGACTCCGATGGCCTGGTTGGCCGGGACGAACACCATGGCCAGCAGGTGGTCGCCGGGCGCGTCGGTGCGTTCCACGGTGAGGACCGTGGCGCCGGCCGTGACCACCTGCCCGGTGGCGGTAGCGACGCTGATCACGGTGCCGGTGAACGGGCTGACGACGTGGTGCGTCCGGCCCGCCTGATCGGTCACCGTCATGACCGTCTCGCCGGCCGTCACCTGCTCCTGCGGCACGACACTGAGCTGGCTGACCTGCCCGGTGTACATGGTCTGCAGCTGCGAGACGCCCAGCGGATGGGTCAGCAGGCCGCTGGCGGTGAGCGTACGGGGTATCTGCCCGAGAGCCGCCCAAACGCACGCACCAGCCACCACGATCAGCACGACGAACGCGGCGATCCAGCCGCGCGGGTTGGCGAGCAGGATCACCGTGTCCAGCTCGTCCGGCTCGCGCATACGCTGCAGCGCCTTGAAACGGAACTGCATTTTCAGCCTCCCCGCCCAGCGGTCGTGGTGCCGATGACGATCTCGCCGACGCTTCCCTCAGCGAGGTAGTCACACCCGCTGGCCTGAGCGAAGTCGTCCGCGCTACCGCCGCCAAGCCCGCACACGGCCAGGCCCATCGCGGTCGCAACCAGATACACGGTCTGATAGAAAACGCCTACGTGCTTGAGGGTCAGCGAGTAGGCGATGGTCTCGTACTTCCAGGTCAGCCGGCCGAATCTGGCCGTTACGATCAGCACCACCTGCGGATCGGCCCGCATCAGGCTGGCGGACCTGGCCGCCTCGACCAGCGCGCCGATCACCGGCGCCGGCTCGGCGACCAGCTTGAGCCCGTGCCGGTCTGCGGCGTAGTGCCACAGCCCCGGTTCCAGGCCATCGCACTTGGTGATCAGCGGGTAGACCTCGAGCTCGCCCGCGGAGCCGCCAGCCGGGTAGGGACGGTCGGCGAGTTCCTGGCCGTCACCGCCGGGAATCACCCGGCGGAGCCGCGCGGTGCGGTACAGCAGCTCGCCGAGCTGGGTGGCGGTGATCGGCGCCGAGTCATCGTGCTCCCTGATCGAACGCCGGCGCTCGATGACTTCTGTCAGCGGCGGATCCGCCGCCGTGATCCGGGCCAGGTCCGGCTGGGGCAGGGTGACGGCGCGCTGCGCGGACTGGATGGCCGGGCGCGCCGCGGGCAGCGGCGGGAACTTGTCGCGCAGATGATAAGTGCCGCCGTAGCCGGCCGACAGTCGCGGGCCCCTGCTCCGGGCGTGCAGCCACAGGTCGTGTACACTCCACTGGCCGCCCGGCCCGGCGTCCTCGGCGTCGTCGCCCGGTCCGCCGACGGCGAGCAGGCCCGCGGTGGCGAACAGGCGGAGCACTTCGGCTACGGCTGGCCCGGAAAGGCCGGGGACGTTGAGCCTGGCGGGATCGGACCACGCTGCCAGCACGCTGACCAGCATCGCGGCGGATGAAGCGACCTCCACCACCAGGTGGCTGCGCGGGGACTCGGCGACCAGCAGGCCGTCCGCGGCCCGCAGCACCGCGAACCGCGACAGCTTCACCCGCTCGCCCAGGGCGGGTGCCGCGGGGAAGGGTCCGAACCCGATCGGCCGCAGCACCGCGACCAGGTGACCATCGACCCGGACGCCGTGCTCGATGAGCCCGGCTCCGTCCAGCCGCCGCAGCGCGAGATGCAGGCGCAGCAGGCCGCTCTCCCCGTCGACGTCGGTCACCAGCGCGGCGAGCTGTTCCTCGGTCGTCTCCTCCCTGGCCAGGGAGCGCACCGCCTCGCGGACGCCGAGGGCGAGGCCGGGAAGGATCACCGTGCCGCGCGGCGTGGCGATCTGGAGCGCGTCGACCGCTCCGGCCGGCTCGGACAGCGGCGCGTCACGGCGGAGCCGCACGGTGCGCTCGGCCAGGACTACGGCATCGGTATGTTGCGGTTCCATTTGCAAGGTCATAGCGGCTCTGCTCTTGAGCTAGAAGAAGACGTTCCAGTTGTTGAACCCGTCCTCAGGGGTGGGCTCGGTGACCCAGCCCTGCTGGACCGGCACGTCATACAGGCGTCCCGCGCCGAGCCGGCGCCAGAAGTGCCGCAGGCCTGGGGCGATCACCCGCACGACGGACAGCTCCAGGTCGGGCCGGGTCTGGTTCAGCACGACCACCTCGGTGCCGGCCGACTCCGCGGCACGCACGCACGCGTCCACCCAGCCGGCCAGGTCGTCGTCCTCGCGTACCGGGTAGTCAGTGACCTGCCGCGGCGGGACGGAGTCATCGGGGCACAGCCACGGCTCTTCGGCGATCTTCGCCTCACGCCACCAGGTCAGCGCGCCGATCTCATCCTCCATGTACTGGGTGTTACCGTCGGCGTCGCGCCGCTCGACAACCGGAAGGAACTGGTTGACCTCGGTCAGCGCGCGCATCGCGGCGATGCGCGGGTCCACGTGGGCGCCGAAGCCGACCAGGATGTCCTCGGCCGGATGGCCGATGCGGTGCGATACCCCGGCGAACGCCGGGATCCCCAGGTCGGAGGTGATGTCGAGCATCCACAGGCTGCGGCCCATGCTGGTGTAGAGATCCCGTACCGCGTCGACGTAAGGGTCGTGCAACGAGTCCAGGTCCACGCCGGGGCGGCGCACCCGGTTGTACCACCACAGCGCGACCGCGTCGCGTTCGACCAGTTCGCAGAAGCCCTGCACGATGGCTTCCTCCGGGCAGTTGCCCGCCGCGGTGCCGTTGGAGTCGGCGAAGCAGTAGAAGTGCTCCTGGACGTCCGGATGGCCGTACCAGGCGTAGGCGGCGGGCACGAGCCGTTGCCGTTGGTGGGTGAGCGACCAGGCGGGCGTCCAGTCGACCGGCAGGTCGGTGCGGAACGGCTCGGGCACGGAGTGCAGCCGGTGCGCCGGGTCCCGGTTCCATTCCTCCCGGTTCTCGTACTGGGCGGGCGAGAACATCAGCAGACGGTGCGGGTGAATCGCCTGGTCATCACCGAGGTCAGCGAAGGCGGCCCGGGTGGCCGGCTCATCCCCGCCGCACACCGCGCTGTACCGCTCGATGGCCTCGCACACCGCGCTGACCTTGGCCTGCAGTTCGGTTCTGCCCTTCCCTCCGCTCTGACCGCGGATGTTGCGGCGGAGCAGGCCCATGTTGTCGCCGATCATCGCGAAGTTGTGGCCGGCGGTATAGGTGTAGACGATGCCGTTGTCGGTGGCGGCGTGCGTGCGCAGTGAGCTCACCGCACCGAGATAGGGGCTGATGTGCCGGCTCAGCCGGCCGAAAGTGGCCGCGAGGTCCTGGATGCGCAGGCCGCCGGAGGTCCAGTGCGAGACGGGCCGCGACTCGATCGTCACCTTCGGTCCGCGCCGGGCCATCAGGTCGGGATCGCCGCAGGCCGGGCACTGCGGACGGCGGATGAGCAGGTGCTCCTCGGTCTGCAAGGTCCGCAGGTCGAGGGTGACCATCTTGCCATGCAGCACCGGGCTGCCCTCGCCGCCGGCGGCCAGGGTGCGGGCCAGCTCTCCGGCCAGCAGCCCGGCGACGGCGTTCATACCGGACGAGATGGCCGGCGGCTGCTCGGGGAGCAGCGCGCCGTCGCCGAACTTGCCGAGCAGGTAGCGCTCGACCTGCCGGTTTCCCCGTAGCCGCTGCTGAAGGCAGGCCAGGCATCCGGTCGCGCCCGGTTCGAAGACCGGGCCGAGCCAGGGCATCAGGCCGGTGGGCTTGGCCAGCATCCAGCGGGCGCCCGCCGACAGCATCGCCGTGTTGATGGCGGTGAGCTCGGGGCGCAGGTAGTCGTCGGTGACCACGACCAGCATCCCGTCACCGGCCGGAGACTCACCGGCACTGGCCGGAGGCTCACCGGCGCTGGCCGGCAGGCCTACCGCGTTGAGCGCCTCGACCAGCGGTCCGGCGTCCGCTGGGCCGACCGGCAGCACCGTCACCGCGGCGGCTCCGAGGGTGTCCCCCCGGCGAGCGGCGTCCGCCCGGCGAGCGGCGTCCGCCCGGCGAGCGGCGTCGACGCCGAGTGCGTCCCAGTACGCCAGTTCCGCCTGGGGGAGCGCCGGCCGTCCGTCGGCGAGGGCGTCGTACATCTCGTAGCGGCGTACCGCCCGCAGGATCTCCGGCGGGGCGACCTCGGCCCGCAGCGAGATGGCGATGTCCGCTATCGTGTGCTGGCCGTCCAGATAAGGCAGAATTGCCACCGCGCCGCGCCCCTGGACGAGGAAATGCCGGTCCTCGGCGGCCAGGAACACGTTCTCCCCGTTGATAATGGCGCGAAAATGTGCTTTTAGACGCGGACGTTCCACAACCGGTCCTCCACTGTTGTGAAATAAATTCCCGTTTACCCCGGTGCTAGTATTTGCCGTCGGCGATGGCTTTGTACATACCGATTCGGCTATTTTGGACAACTTCGGTGTCCCATATCCGCATGCGCATCCCGGCATACGCGAAGGCTCCTACGTACGACCTCCGGCATCCCGCTGAACGGATACGCCACGGTCCGCCGTGGCATACGTATCCGCCGGCGACAGGATCCGCTTCAGCGCGAGAACACGGCATTATCATTTACCCTCCCAAACCGGATCGCGGGCGTGGCGGGACAGCTCGCCCCGGCGCCCTACGACTGAGAAACCGCGGGATCCCGCAGCAGGAGCCGGCGGATGAGCGGAGGTATTTCATATCCCTCCGCGGGCGGCAGCTCGATCCTGGCCGCCGAATGCGCGCTTACCTCGGCGAACACCGGCGGCATCGACACCGACAGCACGCTCAGCTCGACCAGTAGCTCGAAGGTGCGGTCGGGGGCGTGTCCATCGCGGGCGAGCGCCTGGCATGCCTCGGCATAGGTGAACGAGCAGGGTGACAGCTCGGCCAGGCGGCGCGCGGCGGCCTGGGCCTCGCGGGGCAGGCCCTGATACCACTGCGTATAGCGGGCCTCGACCGACGCCTGGCCGGAGACCAGTTCCGACAGCGGATCGCCGGCCGACAGCCGGCCCGCGAAGTCGGCGAGAGACAGATGCGGGAGAGCCGACAGCTTGCCACCGGCCACCCGGATGGCGAGCGGCGAGCCCCCGCAGCAGGCGATGATCTTCGCCACCGCGGACTGGTCCTTCTCCACCCGTGGCTCGCCGATGAGCCGGGCCAGCAGCTGCGACGCCTCCCACTCCGAGAAGTCGTCGAGTTCGATCCACTGGTCCGCCTCCAGCCCGCTCAGGCGGGAGCGGCTCGTGATGATCACGAGGCTTTCCGGCGAACTCGGCAGGACGGCGTCCACGTAGTCCTCACCGGGCACGTCGTCGAGCACGAGCAGGATCTTCCGGTCCGTGGTCCACGAGCGCCACAACGCCACGGCGGCTTCCGGGTCGTCGGGAACGGCGACCGCCAGCCCGACCGCGCGCAGGAGTTCCCTGACGACCGAGGCCCCGTCCTTCGCCCCGCCCTGCGGCGTCCGCGAGCGCACGAACAGGTTGCCGTCGGGATACCGCGCCGCTACCAGGTGGGCGGCATGGACGGCCAGGGATGTCTTCCCGGCACCCACCTGGCCCCACAGGACCTTTATCCCGCCGGGCCCGTCCATCCCGCTGGGACCTTCCAGAAGCTGGCGCAGCGGCTCCTTGCGTCCGACCAGATCGGGCAGCCGCCGCGGAAGCTGATGTGTCGCGGCATGGACGGCCGGTGGCGGCACGCTGGCGGCAACGGCCGGCTTCTCCTGGGATTCCGGCGAAAGCAGGCTCAGGTACATGGCCTGCAGCACCGGACTCGGGTCGATTCCGTATTCCCTGGCGAGGTACTGACGTTTGGCTTCGTAGAAGGCCAGCGCTTCCAGAGTACGGCCGCACATGCTCAATGCCCGCATCCGACTAATGGTCAGGCGCTCGCTGAAGGCGATCGATTCACCCATCGAGTCCAGATTCTCCAGTGCCTCGATATGCAGGCCGACCGAGATGGTCGCGTCGATCCAATCCTCATAGGCGGCCACGAAGCGATCCCACAGGCGGGCCGCGTCGCCCGGTATTTCGCCGGCCTCCCACAGGCCTGCCGCGGGCCTGCCGCGCCACAGCCGCACCGCCGAGCCGAGAAGATCCGCGGACGCTGTCGCGTCGCCATTCCGGGCCGCACGACGACCCGTCGCGATCAATTCATCGAACCGGTGCAAGTCGACTTCGGCCGAATCGGACGTGAAGACGTATCCATTGGCGTCGTAATCGATTCGGTCCGGAAAAAGCTTCCGCAAGCCGCACACGTAAACCTGGAGGTTCTTTCGCGCCGTCCGCGGCGGGTTTTCCGGCCAGATCGCATCGATCAGCTCGTTGACGCTGACCGGCCGGTTGGCTCGCATGAGGAGCAGTGCCAGCAGCCGCCGTTGTTTGGTGCTGCCGAGATCTACCAGCGTGTCATCTATACGCACGCTCAGCGGCCCGAGGACTCGGATGTCGAGCCTGGGTCGCTGGATCCGTGGCGCATTCCCCGACATATGATGAACCGCTTCCTTCTCCCGATGGAGTCAGTATCACCTGATCGGCGCGGATCACCCAGTGATCCGTTCGGACTCTTCCGGACATGTCCGAAAGAGGTCAGCGCCAGGTCACGCCCGCCATCTCGTCGACGATCTCCGCGATGGCCCAGCACAGGTAGTACCTGCGCGTCGGGAGCACGCCCAGCAGCGGCAGCTGGGTGTACAGCAGGTCGAGCAGCAGCCGGTAGGAGGAGAAACCGGCGTCATCCGGCGGGACATCTGCTCGCGAGACATCTGCTCGCGAGACATCTGCTCGCGAGACATCCGCTCGCGAGACATCCGCTCGCGAGACATCCGCGCCAGCCAGGGCCGCGCCGTCGAACATGCCCATGCAGTAGCAGGCCGTGCGGCGCCAGGAGGCCGCGCTCGGGGTGTCGGTAGCGTCCAGCATGCGTTCGACGAGGGATCGTAGCACCGGCCGGTCGCCGGCGAGCCGGTGCTCGAACTCGGGCCGCCGGTCGGCGGCCACCCGGGACCGGTTCAGGAACGCCTCCCCGTCAGCGCGGAACGAGATCGTGCCGTAGCGGATGCCGAGGGGGTGCGCGTCGGCGGTGGCGAGCATGATCTCCGCGACCATGCCGACGGGCGCGGAAACGCCGATCAGCACGTGCTCACCCGGCTCCAGGGTCACCGCCATCGAGTCGATCATCCTGGTCAGCGCGCGCTCCCGCAGTGCCGAACTGGCCTGGGCCTCCGGCCGGGAGCGGAGGTCGGAGTTGGCAATCCATTCGAACGTGCCGTGCGGGTGATCCCCCTCTGACTCCTCGCCCGGTTCTGGTGCGGGCGGGCGCATCCGGGCCAGCACCTGCGTCCAGGGCACCGGCCGTCCGTCGTCGGAGTACGCGATGACCTCCAGATGAGTCCCGTGCAGCCAGCCCCGGTGTACGTTCACCACCGGCAGCCGCTCGGTGTGCCGCAGGTACCTGATAGCAGGCATCACCTCATCCGCCAGCCAGGACACTGGCAGTGAGGAGTGCAGATACCAACGGAACCCAACCGGTTCAGGTCTCATTTCTCCGGTAGCTTCGCTGTGTTCCAGATCGGATATAGATGTCATGCTTCCCGGTCTCATCCCCGTCACCGAAACTGCCGGTGGTAACTCGATTCAACCAGCATTCAGCGCGGGCGTTAACTAGTTACTCTCGAACGGCATAAAAGCGCTTAAGAGGGAGCGACGCCGAGCGTGACATCCTCGCTGGACCCGCTGACCAGGCCCGTCGCTCATCGGATAAGGTTACTTTGCAGTACACGCCAGGGATATGGGGATGGCGTCCCCATAAGACAGCCGGATGGGAGGGGACGGGATGAGCCATCCGGCGACGCCGGAACCCGGGGTGCCCGGGACAGCCGAGAGTGACCGGCACGCATGGGCCACGTCGGGGGTCGAAGACCTGGGTGGCGGCGTGCACCGGATCCCGCTGGCGCTGCCGATGGCCGCGCTGAAGGCGGTCAACGTCTACGCCCTCGTGGACCGGGACGGCATCGACCTGATCGACGCCGGCATGGCGTTCGGGCAGGCTAGAGAGCAGCTCGGCGCCGCGCTGAGGCAGCTTGGCTGCGAGCTCGGCGACGTGGGGAACTTCTTCATCACCCACGTGCACCGCGACCACTACACGCTGGCGGTCGAGCTTCGCCGCACCGGCCGCGCCGACAGCGTCGGCCGCTCCGGCAGCGTCGGCCGCTCCGGCCGCGGTCGTGGCACGATCGCACTGGGCCTGGGGGAGCAGGCCAACCTGGCCGCCTCACGGGCGATGGCCGAAGGTGACGGCAGCGCGACGTTCCTGGCCGACCTGCGCAGGCTGGGCGCCACCGAGCTGGCCCCCAGGTTCAGCAGGCAGGGCCCGGGGGACGGCGGTCCGCGCGCGAGCGAGTGGGAGGAGCCCGATCGCTGGCTAGACGACGGGACGGAGCTGGACGTCCGGTCCCGGAAGCTCCGGGCCATCAATACCCCGGGTCATACCCGCGGTCACCTCGTCTTCCATGACGCGGCGGCGCAGACCCTGTTCGCCGGCGATCACATCCTCCCGCACATCACGCCCACCATCGGCTTCGAGCCATCCCGCAACCGGATGGCACTGCGCGACTACATCGGCTCGCTGCGCCTGATCCTCGAGCTCCCGGACGCCAGGCTGCTGCCCGCGCACGGTCCCGTGCAGGACAGCACCCACAAGCGGGTACACGAACTGCTGGCCCATCACGAGCAGCGGCTCGATGAGATCTTCCAGGCGATGCGGCCCGGCCGGTCAACCGCCTACGAGGCCGCGCAGGCGCTGCGCTGGACGCGCCGCCAGATCCGGTTCGGCGACCTGGAGCTGATCAACCAGTTGCTGGCGACCGGGGAGACCTCGGCCCACCTGGAGGTGCTGGTGCTCCGCGGCCAGCTGACCCGTCACACCGGCAGCGACGGAACCGACCGCTACGAAGCGGTCACCGGAAGCGCGATCCGGTCCACCCCCGAGTAGACGTTCATCGCGTTGCCGCGCAGGAAGCCCACCAGGGTCAGGCCGGCCTCGTCGGCCAGCGATGCGGCCAGGGACGATGGAGCGGAAACCGCGGCCAGAACCGGAACGCCCATCATGACGGCCTTCTGCGCCAGCTCGAACGAGGCGCGGCCGCTGACCATCAGCACGCATCCGGCCAGCGGCAGCCGTCCGGATCGCAGCGCCCAGCCGGCCACCTTGTCCACCGCGTTGTGCCGCCCGACGTCCTCGCGAAGTACCAGCAGCTCACCGGACCCGGTGAACAGGCCCGCCGCGTGCAGCCCGCCGGTGCTGGCGAAGACCCGCTGGGCGTCCCGGAGCTGGCCGGGCATCGCGGCCAGCACCTCGGGGGACACCCGGACCGGATCGGCCGATACGTCGAACCGGGACCGGACCCGGATCGCCTCGATGCTGTCCTTGCCGCACACCCCGCACGCGCTGGTGGTGACGAACTTACGCGACACCGGCGCCAGCGACGTCCCCGGAGCGACGGACACCGCGGCCACGTTCTCGTCGCACATCTTGATCTCGCGCACGTCGGCGAGGGAGGCGAGCAGTCCCTCGGTGTACAGGAACCCGGCGGCCAGGTCGATGTCGTCGCCCGGCGTCCGCATCGTGACGGTCAGCGGCTCACCGTCGATCCGGACCTCCAGTGGCTCCTCGACCGCGAGCAGATCAGCCCGCTGCTGAGCAGGGCCATCCGAAGACACTCGCACTATCCGCCGCCGCGCCGTCCTACCGCCCATACCCCCAGGCTAGCCCGTTCCCCGGAGGAAGACCGGCCAAGCCTGATAACAGCAAGAAGCGTCGGCACGGAGGAAGCGGGGAAGCGGGGAAGCGGGAAGCGTCGGCGCGCGGGAAGCGGAGGGGAGTGAATGTGCCGTTGTCCCCCCCTGTAGGGGGTGCGATGGCACATGGGTGTGGCTCCCTTAAAGTGACAGCCAGCCAGGTGCTGCTCCCTGGCCAGCGGCACCGATGGCACCATCGGGCACGCTCTAATAGCGCTACTGATCGGTTTGAGCGGCACCGATGGCACCACCGGCATGTTGCCCACTCTG
>JAFARZ010000017.1 GCA_019245115.1 Streptosporangiaceae bacterium
GCGCTGGCCGGGTTCGGCCGGGCCATAGCGCACGGCCCGGTGGGCCGCGCGGCCGCGCTCGCCTACGGAGTGCGGCGCGCCGTGAGTCTCCGCCGTCAGGCCCGCCGCACGCTGCCAGGCAGTGCTGAACCGGCCTGGGCCTCCGGCGGCGGCGTTATGGACCGCCGGGAACTGAGGGAAGGAGTATCCCGATGATCCGCCGGGCGTTCTGGCTGGGGGCGGGGGCGACTCTCGGAATCATGACTTACCGGCGTGTCTCCGCGATAGGGCGCAAGGTGTCCGGCAGAGTAACCGGTGCGCCAGGCGCGCGGGCGACCGTGCGGGAAACCATCCGGTTCGCCCGGGATGTACGCGAGGGCATGGACCTGTATTCCAATAACCTCAGATCACGAGAAACCGACGGATCCGACCAGAAGGATGGCCACTGATGGAGTCGGCAGAGATCGCCCGCCGCTTCCTTGCTTATTTCAAGCAGCAAGGGCACGCTATCGTGCCCTCGGCCAGCCTGGTCGCCGACGACCCGACGGTCTTGTTCGTGATCGCCGGGATGCAGCCGTTCAAGCCGTACCTGCTCGGCCAGCGCACCCCGCCGCACCGCCGAGTGGCCGACGTGCAGAAGTGCGTCAGGACCGACGACATCGAGGAGGTCGGCCGGACCACCCGGCACGCGACCTTCTTCCAGATGCTGGGCAACTGGTCGTTCGGCGACTACTTCAAGGAAGGCGCGATCCCGTTCGCCTGGGAGCTGCTCACCAGATCCGAGCAGGACGGCGGTTTCGGCTTCCCGGAATCAAGGCTGTGGGCAACCGTCCTGCACGGCGACGATGAGGCCTACAGCATCTGGCGCGACGAGATCGGCCTGCCGGAAAGCCGCATCCAGAGAAGGGGCCTGAAAGACAACTACTGGCACATGGGGGTACCCGGTCCGGGCGGCCCGTGTTCCGAGATCTACTACGACCGGGGCTCCGAATACGGCCGCGACGGCGGTCCGGAAGCGGACGAGGACCGCTACCTGGAGGTCTGGAACCTGGTCTTCATGCAGGACCAGCTCAGCAAGGTACGGGCCAAGGACGACTTCGATATCGAGGGCCCGCTGCCGTTCAAGAACGTCGACACCGGCATGGGCCTGGAGCGGATGGCGGCCCTGGTCCAGGGCGTCGACAACATCTACGAGGTCGACACCACCTGGAAGATCCTGGACCGGGCGGCCGAGCTCACCGAGCAGCGGTACGGCCGGGACGCCAGGACAGATACGGCGCTCAAGATCGTCGCCGACCACGTCCGCTGCGCGGTCATGCTGATCGAGGACGGCGTGCTGCCCGGCAACGAGGGCGCGGGTTACGTCCTCCGCCGCGTCCTGCGCCGGAGCATCCGCAACCTCAGGCTGCTGGCCGGCAGCCACCGCGGCGGCGGCGCGAGCCCCAATGAGCGTTTCATGCACGAGCTGACCACGTCGGCGATTGACGCGATGGCGCCGTTGTACCCCGAGCTGCACCGGGACCGGGCCAACATCCACACGGTGATCGACGCCGAGGAGGCGGCCTTCAGCACCACGTTGCGTACCGGTACCGCGATTTTCGACGCCGCGGTGGAGGAGATCAAGCGCAAGCGGAGCGGCACGCTGTCGGGGGCGCAGGCGTTCCAGCTTCATGACACCTACGGGTTCCCGATCGACCTGACCCTGGAGATGGCGGCCGAGCAGGGGCTCATGGTGGACGAGGAGGGCTTCCGCCGGCTGATGGCGGAACAGCGGGAGCGCGCCCAGCGGGACGCCAAGGAAAAGAAGACCGGTAATGCCGATATTTCGGTATTCGCGGACCTGGTGGAGCGCGCGGGCACCGTCACCTTCACCGGTTACGACCAGACCGAGGGCGAGGCGACCATCGTCGGCTTGCTCGGCCCGGACGGCGTGCCCGTCACGGCCGTCGGCCAGGGCACCGAGGTAGGCGTCGTCCTCGACCGCACCCCCTTCTACGCCGAAGGCGGCGGACAGCTCGCGGACTCCGGCCGCATCACCACCACCGGCGGGGCCGAGATCGAGGTCTACGACGTCCAGACGCCGATATCCGGCCTGATCGTGCACCGCGGCAAGGTCGTCAGCGGTGAGGTCATCAACGGCTCCCCGGCGTACGCCGGGATCGACGTGGAACGCCGCCGGGCGATATCGCGCTCGCATACCGCGACCCACATGGTGCACCGGGCGCTGCGCGGGGCGCTGGGGGAGTCCGCGGCGCAGGCGGGATCGGAGAACTCGCCGGGCCGGCTGCGGTTCGACTTCACCGCCCAGGGCGCCGTGCCCCAATCGGTACTCAAGGACAGCGAGGACGAGGTCAACGCCGTGCTGGTCAACGACCTCGACGTGCACGCGTTCTACACCACGCAGGATGAGGCGCGGGAGATGGGAGCGCTGGCCCTGTTCGGCGAGAAGTACGGCGACCAGGTCCGGGTCGTGGAGGTGGGCGACTACTCCCGTGAGCTGTGCGGCGGCACGCATGTGGCCAGGTCCGGTCAGCTCGGCCTGGTCAAGCTCCTCGGGGAGGCATCCATCGGAAGCGGCGTCCGCCGCGTAGAGGCGCTGGTCGGCCTCGACGCGTTCCGCTTCCTGGCCAGGGAGAGCGTGCTGGTCAGCCAGCTCAGCGAGCAGCTTAAGGCACCTCGCGAGCAGCTTCCCGAGCGGATCGGCGGCCTGGTCACCAGGCTCCGCGAAGCGGAGCGCGAGCTGCAGCGGCTCCGCGCCGCCAAGCTGCTGGAAAACGCGGGCGACATCGCGGCGAGCGCCGAGGACATCAGCGGCATGGCCTTCGTCGCGCACCAGGCGCCGGACGGCGCCGAGACCGACGACCTGCGTAAACTGGCCCTCGACGTGCGCGGACGGGTGAACCGCGGCCGGCCGGCGGTGGTCATGGTCGTGGGCGTGCCGAACGACCGCCCCGTGGTGGTGATCGCCGTCAACGAGGCCGGCCGGGGCTTCGGCCTGTCGGCCGGAACCCTGGTCGGGATCGCGGCGAAGGCTCTCGGCGGTGGCGGCGGCGGCAAGCCCGATGTCGCCCAGGGTGGCGGCGCGCCGGTTACCCAGGGTGACCGAGCGGTGATCGATGCGGCGTTTGATGCTGTTCGTGCTGCTTTGCGAGACACCGTACGGCCCGGTAGGTAACGTAATTGGCATGCTGCTGCGCCTGGGGCCACGCCCGGCCCCTGCGGCCCCGTTCCCTGGGCCACCCCACGTGAGACCGGGCGTCCGCCTGGCCGTCGACGTGGGCTCGGTACGCATCGGGGTGGCTCGCAGTGACGCGGGCGGCATCCTCGCCACACCGCTGACCGTCGTCCGGCGCGGCAGGGGAGACCTGGACGCGCTGGCGGAGCTGGCCGAACAGGCCGGGCCGGTCGAGGTCATCGCCGGGCTGCCGACCTCGCTGTCCGGCCGGGAGAGTCACGCCGCCAAGGCGGCGCGGGACTTCGCGGCCGCGCTGGCGGATCGCATCACGCCGATCCCGGTGCGCCTGCTCGACGAGCGCTTCACCACCAGCACGGCGCATGCCGCGCTGCGCCTGGGGGGGAAGGATTCCCGGGCCCGGCGGCAGGTCGTTGACGCCGCCGCCGCGGCCGTGCTGCTGCAGGCCGCCTTGGATACCGAGCGTGGCACCGGGTACCCTCCAGGCGAACTAGTGACGGAAGGAACCGGCCCGTGACCAACCCGCACGGCGGCTGGCGGCCTGACCAGGCCGGGAGGCACGGGGGGCAGGTTCCCCCGCCTTCGCGGCAGGGCCAGCCGCCACCCGAGTATGAGCCGGTTCACCACGAACCCGAACCGGGGCGCCACCTCGAGCCTCGCCGGATTCCATCATGGGATCCGTCAGGTCAGCCGCAAGGCCCGCGCCACCCCCAGCGCCCGGCCCAGCCTCAGCCCCCAGTCCAGCCTCAGCCGCCGGCTCAGCCTCAGCCCCCAGCCCAGCCTGGTCCGCGATGGCAGCCACAGCGGCAACCTCAGCCACATCAGCAACCGCCGCCGTCGCAACAGCAGCCCCAATGGCCCCAGCAGCCCCAGCAGCCCCAGCAGCCCCAGCGACCGTCGCAGCAGCAGTGGCAGCCGCCGCAGCGGCAGGCTCCCCAGGCGCCAGCCTGGCAGCCCGCCCCGCCCCAGCGCGTGCGCTACGACGAGGACCAGCGCGGTTATCCTCCCGGTCAGCCGGACCACTATGACGACGGCTACCACGCCGGCGGAAGCTTCATGCCCGGTTTTGAGGGTCCCGAGGGAGCTGACGGCCCGGATGGACACGAGGACGGCGGCTGGGACGACCAGGCCGGGTGGCCGCAGCCAGAGCCGCGCGGAGGCCGGGGCCGAGGCCGGAACAGGCGCGGGCGCCAGCAGTACCAGGAGGAGCTGGACCAAGAGGAGGAGGAGGAGCCGGAGCGGCGCGTTAGACGTCACCGGATCCGCTGGATGGCTCCGTGGATCGCCGCGCTGGTGATCCTGACGCCGATAGCCGTCGGCGGCTACTATGCCTACAGCTTCTACCAGAGCAAATACCATCCGGCGGATTTCACCGGCGCGGGCTACGGCAGCGTCATGGTCGAGGTGAATTCCGGCGACACCGCCACCAGCCTGGCGCCAGAGCTGCTGAACAACGGCGTGATCGCCAGCGACCGGGCGTTCGTCCTGGCCGCCGAGCACAGCACGAACACGCAGGGCCTGGTGCCTGGCACGTTCCGCATGCACAAGCACATGCAGGCCACGCTGGCCTACGCCATGCTGGTCAACCCGGCCAACGTGGTGGAGTTCACCGCCCGGATCCCGGAGGGCCTGCGGGCGACGGACATTATCGCCAGGCTGGCAGCGGCCGACCCGCACATCTCGCCGAGCGCCTATCAGCAGGCTCTCAAGAACCTGTCCGCCCTGGGCCTGCCTCCCTACGCCCACGGCAAGCCCGAAGGCTATCTGTACCCGGACACATACCAGATCCAGCCCAACGCCAGCGCGCTCAGCGTGCTCCAGCAGATGGTGCAGAGCTTCAATCTGGAGGCGGGCGCCGTCAACCTGACGCAGAACGCCCATCCGGACCAGGTGATCATCGTGGCCAGCCTGGTCCAGGCCGAGGGCGGCAGCGTCTCGGACTATCCGAAGATCGCCCGGGTCATCTACAACCGCCTGGCCCAGGGCATGAGGCTCCAGCTCGACAGCACGGTCCTGTACGGCCTGAACACCTACGGCATCCTGGCCCGCGGTACGCAACTCCAGAGCGACTCGCCGTACAACACCTACAAGTTCAAGGGCCTGCCGCCCGGTCCGATTGACAGCCCCGGCGCCGCCGCTATCCAGGCCGCGCTGAATCCCGCGGCGGGTAACTGGCTGTACTTCGTCACCGTGGACCCGAAGACCAAGCTCACCAAGTTCACCAGCAGTTACACCCAGTTCCTGGAGTTCGAGCAGGAACTCCGCCACAACACAACCACTGGCCGGTAAATGCCCCGGGCAGCCGTCCTGGGCAAGCCGATAGCCCACTCGCTGTCGCCGGTCCTGCACACCGCCGCGTACCGGGCCCTGGGCCTGGACGACTGGGAGTATGAGGTGATCGAGTGCGACGAGCAGGGCCTGCCCGCGGTACTCGACGCGGACTGGGCCGGATTGTCGCTGACCATGCCGCTCAAACGCGCCGTCCTGGGGCTGCTCGACCACACCGAGCCGCTGGCCACCCAGGTGGGCGGCGCCAACACCGTGGTGTTCGAGCCCGACGGCCGCCACGGCTACAACACCGACGTGCCCGGCATGGTGGCCGCGCTGGCGGAGGCGGGGGTCACCAGGCCGGCGACGGCCACCATCGTGGGCGCGGGCGCCACCGCCGGCGCTGCCCTGGCCGCCCTGCGCGAACTGGGCCTCGGCGAGACGGTGGTGCTGGCCCGCGGCCAGGCCGCCGATCTGCTGGCTGCCGCGCGCCGGCTGGGCATGGTGGCGGACGTGCGGCCGCTCACCACGGAGATCCGCGACACTGACCTTCTGATTTCTACGGTTCCGGCGGGAGCCAGTGACTTTTTGGCCGAACGACATTGGTTCCCCCCGGCCGGTCCCGTCGCCGTGCTGGACGTGGTCTACGCTCCGTGGCCGACACCGCTCGCGATGGCCGCGACCAAGGCCGGGATTCCCGTGGCGAGCGGCGCTGACCTGCTGTTGCATCAGGCCGCCCGCCAGGTCGAGCTGATGACCGGATGCGCCGCGGCGCCCCTGCCGGAAATGCGCGCCGCCCTCGCCCAAGCGCTCGATGAACGCTGATCCGCCCGTCTCACTCATCCCAGCGCCCACCTCTCCATAGTCTCCATCCGGCCCCCGCCCCCGCCCCCGCTCCCGGCCCAATCCGGCCCCCGCCCCCGCCCCCGCTCCCGTCCCCGCTCCCG
>JAFARZ010000103.1 GCA_019245115.1 Streptosporangiaceae bacterium
GGTCGGGGTCTTTGGCGGGGGCGGGGTCTTCGGCGGGGGAGGGGTCTTTGGAGGGGGCGGGGTCTTTGGAGGGGGCGGGGTCGGTGGCGTCGCGGAGCGCGTCGTCCAGGGCTTGCTCGTCCAGGCCGGGGGCGTCGAAGGGATCGCGACGGCGGCGGTGCGGCAGCGCGAGGCGGGCGGCCACCCGGACATCCTCGGCGGTCACCACGTCCCGGCCGTGCCACGCGGCCAGCGCCATGGCGGTGCGGGCGGTCACCAGGTCGGCGCGCATCCCATCCACGCCGAACGCGCTGCATACCGCGCAGATCTGCCGCAGCACGGCATCTGGCAATGAAACCCCCGGAAGCCGCGAACGCGCCGCCACGACCTGTGCGGCGAGCGAAGCGGTCTCGGCGGCGAACCGCGCCGCGAACTCCGCCCCGGAACTCTCGAACGCCAGCCGCCGCCGCACGACCTCGGCCCGTTCGGCGGGATCCCGGCTGGCCGCCACCTGGACGGTCAGCCCGAACCGGTCGAGCAACTGCGGACGCAACTCGCCTTCTTCGGGGTTCATGGTGCCGACGAGCAGGAACCTCGAAGCATGCCGGACGGAGACTCCCTCACGCTCCACGTAGTTGACGCCCAGCGCGGCGGCGTCGAGCAGCAGGTCGACCAGGTGGTCGTGCAGCAGGTTGACTTCGTCGACGTACAGCAATCCGCGATGCGCGGCGGCCAGCAGCCCCGGCTGGAACGCGGTCACCCCGCTGGTCAGCACCCGCTCGATGTCCAGCGAGCCGACCAGCCGGTCCTCGGTGGCGCCCACCGGCAGTTCGGCCAGCGTGACCGGGCGCAGCTCAGCGGCGCTGAATTGGCCTGGGCCTCCGGCCGCGGCAGAACCGGGATCATGCGGACCGGACGGGCACGACGGGTCGGGAGCCGCCGGATCACACGCGTACCGGCAGCCAACCACCACCGGTACTGGCGGCAGCAGGGCGGCCAGGCCGCGGACCACGGTGGACTTCGCGGTGCCTTTCTCCCCGCGCACCAGCACGCCGCCGATAGCCGGGGACACCGCGTTGAGCAGCAACGCGAGCTTCAGGTCGGCCATGCCGACGATGCCCGCGAACGGGTAGCCGGTAAACGAATCAGACGACTCGGCCATTGAGCCTGTGGTCCTTCCTCCCGGGTTTCCTCGCCCGAGGTCGGATTACACAGCGGCCGGAGTCTCCTGGCTCCCGGATCGTCGCTCGCCCTGACCTTCCCGCCCCAACGGGGCGGTGGTTACTACAGGGTTCACTCCCCGGTCACAGTTGCGGGACAGCCCCGGATTCGCACCGGCGTTCCTCCGCGCTCGCCTGACTCACAGCATGACACATCGTCACCAGGAACGCGGACGGCGGCACCCATGATCATGGGTCGCCGCGGGGGTTCGGGGGGACGGTTCCCCCGGTCTATGACAGCAATAGTTACCGCAAACGACCCATGATCATGGACTGTGGGCGGGTGATCATGGACAGTGGGCGGGCGGGAGCAACCTTGACCGGTACACTGGGGCCGCGCCCTTGCCAGCCATTCACCAGGAAACTCTCAACAGATGCGGGTAGCGTGGGCGGACGGAAGCACGGTACAACCGGTGACTGATAGCGCCACCGGTAAGCGGTATGCCAGTTGAGCGCGGTCCGCGGCCCTGGCAGACCAGCCGGTAAAGCCCGATAAAGCAAGGCTGAAACGGAGCACGCATGGTGAAGAGTTCCCGCGTCCTGGTGACCGGCGGAGCCGGCTTCATCGGCCGCAGGGTGGTTCGCGCTCTCCTCGCGCAGGGACATGAGGTCACCGTGGTTGACCTGCGGCCCTTCCCGGCTGGCAGCGCCCCGGACCCAGCGGTCCACTCGGTTGTCGGAGACCTCTGCGAACCCGGTATTGTCGCGAAGGCCGTACAGCAGGGCACCGACGTGATCATCCATCTGGCCGCGGTCACTTCGGTGCTCAAGTCGGTGGAGGACCCGGTCCGCACGTACCGGCTCAACGTGGACGCCACCGCCCGGCTGCTGGAGCGGGCCCGCGAGACCGAGACGCACACGTTCCTGCTGGCGTCCACCAACGCGGTCGTCGGCAACGTTGGCCAGGAAACGATGACCGAGAACGTGCCGTTGCGCCCGCTGACCCCGTACGGCGCGACCAAGGCCGCCGCGGAGATGCTGCTGGGTAGCTACACGAACTGCTACGGCATCGCCGGTGCCGCGCTCAGGTTTTCCAACGTCTACGGCCCCGGCATGGCGGAGAAGGACAGCTTCATCCCCCGGCTGATGCGTGCCGCCCGGGACGGCGAGGGCGTCCAGGTCCGCGGCGACGGCACCATGCTCCGCGACGTGGTGCACGTCGATGACGTGGTGCAGGGCCTGTTCACCGCCTGGGAAGCAGGGCACAAGGGCCCGTTGATCCTCGGTTCCGGCCAGTCCGTGACGGTAAACGAGATGGTAGAAACCGCGCGCCAGGTCACCGGACGGCCGATACCGGTCGAGCATGTTCCGGTACCCAATGGGGAGATGCCAGCCGTGGTGCTCGACATCAGCGCGATCAAGGCGCTCGGCTACGAGCCGCGATATGACCTCGCGAGGGGCATGGCGACGGTCTGGCCCGACTTCGACCCGGCGAACCCGGCGAACCAGGCGAACCAGGCGAACCCGGGGGCCGAGTAATGATCTACTCCAGCCCGGCCGATGAGAAGATCGACGCCGCCGCCACGAAGGCATTCGGCGAGACCTACCCGGCCGCGACCGACCTCCCGCCGGTCGCGATCGTTATCGCCGCGTACAACGAGGAAGGCGCCATCGGCCCGGTCATCGAGGCGCTACCGGAGAAGGCGTGCGGCCTGGCCACCGTCACGATCGTGGTCACCGACGGATGCAAGGACGCCACCGCGCCCGAGGCGCGCAACGCCGGCGCCATGGTGTGCGAGGTCCCGGTCAACCGCGGCCAGGGTGCCGCGCTGCGGCTGGGCTACCGGCTGGCCCGCGAGGGCGGCGCCGAGTACATCGTGACCACAGACGCGGACGGCCAGTACAACCCGGCCGAGATCGAGACCGTCCTCTCCCCGATAATCAAGGGGGAAGCCGACTTCGTCACCGGCTCACGGAAACTGGGCAGCCAGGAGACCAAGGATCTGATCCGGCGCGCCGGCTCGTGGTTCTTCGCGTTCACGCTCAGCGCGCTCACCGGCCAGCGGATCAGCGACACGACGTTCGGCCTGCGCGCCATGCGAGCCGAAGTGACCGGCAGCGTGCGCCTGGAACAACCGCAGTACCAGGCGTCGGAGCTGCTGATCGGCGTCATCACCCACGGGTACAAGGTGGCCGAGGTGCCCGCCACGATCCACCGGCGCCGGGTCGGCGAGAGCAAGAAGGGCCACAACCCGCTCTACAACCTGCACATACCGGGCGTGAACAACCTGTTCTACGGGCTGCGGTTCGCCCGGGTGATCTACGGCACGTGGTGGCGCGAGCGTCAGCGCTCAGTGTCACCTCGGGAGCGTCACCGCTCAGTGTCACCTCGGGAGCGTCACCGCTCCGGGCCCGGCGAGCGGTCCTCGAAGGGCCAGCGCGGATCGTCTACGACCGACTCTGCTTCGGCCCGTACGAAGGGTTCTTCGGGGGTGCCGGAAGCGGCCGGAACCGCCGCCGCCGCGGAACCCCGGTCCGCGAAGAGGACATAGTGGAAGAAAACGAACCGGGCCAGGAACGTCACGCAGTTGGCCAGGAAGTTCACCGCGACGACGAAGGCGATGCGCTCTATACCGTGCAGTCCCAGCCACCCCGCCGCGTGGCTGCCGAGCTTGGTGGCCAGCGTCAGCGCCACGAACACCATCGCGGAGATGATCCAGAACGGCAGCGTCTCTTTGAGCAGGTTCAGCTTGCCCTTACGGCCGAATGCCCAGCGGGCCAGGACATAGCTCACGATCGCGCCGGCCAGCCACCCGAGACCCGCCGCCGTGCCCGCGTTCATGTTCAGCGCCAGGCAGACGGCCACGGTGATCTCGTTCGCCCCGAGCGCAGCTACCGCAGAGACCGCAAAGCGCCCAAAACGCATGCCAACTCTGCTGCGGGCCCTGCGCGTCACGGCCTCAGCAAGCCGATTGGATGTCAATGCCATTGATGTCCTAGGTTAGCTAGCCGACGATAAGCCAAACGAATGATGTACAGTACGCAAGCCGCAGGCCCGACGATTAAAACGTACTCTGAGCACGTTACCGCCCCGCGCGGTGCCACGAGGCAAGGACACAGGAGGAGCCCGAGTATGAAGATCTTGGTGTTGGGCGGGGACGGATACCTCGGCTGGCCGACTGCACTGCATCTGTCAGAGCAGGGCCATCAGGTCGCGGTCGCCGACAACTTCGCCCGCCGGGGGTATGACCACGAACTGGGTGTGGAGTCCCTGGTGCCGATCGAGCCGCTGCAGACCCGCATCGAGGTGTGGCGCGAGCTGACCGGCAAGACCATCGGAATGTACGTCGGCGACCTGACCGACCCGCTGTTCACTTACCACATCATCAATGACTTCGAGCCCGAGGCCGTGGTGCACTTCGCCGAGCAGCGGGCCGCGCCGTATTCGATGATCGACCGGCACCATGCCGTCTACACCCAGCAGAACAACGTGGTCGGCAACCTCAACCTGCTGTACGCGATCGCCGAGACCAACCCCGACATCCACCTGGTCAAGCTCGGCACGATGGGCGAGTACGGCACGCCGAACATCGACATCGAAGAGGGCTGGCTCGAGCTGGAGCACAACGGCCGCCGGGACCGGGTGCTGTTCCCCAAGCGGCCGGGCTCGTTCTACCACCTGTCCAAGGTGCACGACAGCCACAACATCGAGTTCGCGTGCCGGATCTGGGACCTGCGCGCCACCGACCTGAACCAGGGCGTGGTGTACGGCCAGCAGACCCCGGAGACCGCCCGCGACGAGCGTCTGGCCACCCGGTTCGACTACGACGCGGTGTTCGGCACGGTGCTGAACAGGTTCACCATCCAGGCCGTCATCGGCCACGCGCTGACCGTCTACGGCTCGGGCGGGCAGACCCGCGGCATCATCGACATCCGCGACACCGTCCGCTGTATCCAGCTGGCCTGCGAGAACCCGGCCGCCCGCGGTGAGTTCCGGGTGTTCAACCAGATGACCGAGTCCATGTCGGTCAAGGACATCGCCGAGACCGTCAAGCGCGCCTACCCCGGCGACGTCACGGTCGAGCGGCTGGACAACCCGCGCGTCGAGGCGCCCGAGCACTACTACAAGGTCAAGCACACCAAGCTGGTCGAGCTGGGCCTGGAGCCGCATCTGCTGTCCGACACGCTGATCGAGTCGATGTTCGACATCACCAAGCGGTATGCCCACCGCGTCCGCCTCGAGGCCCTGCGCCCCAACGTCTACTGGCGCGACCCGACGGCCGGTTAAGCAAGATCTGACCCGTCGAGCCACCGCCCGTTCGTCAAATTTCAGCGAACGGGCGGTGGTTTCACTTCTGAGCCACTGCTCGCAGGATCGCTCTCGCGTGCTCAGCCCATTGCGCGTCGTTGGCCGGCTCCCAGTGCCACTGTGACGCGGGTGGTGTGGTCGGCGCGCGGCCCAGCATGAACTGACCGACACTCGGTTCCAGCCGCCAGTCGGTACCGAACGCGCGCGCCGTGAGCTCGAGGTTCACCGACCCGAGCGCGCAGGGGGCGAGTCCCATTGCTGTGCATACCAGGTACAGGTTCTGTAGCAGCACGCCGACATCCTTGAGCACGGTGGAATAGGCGATGCCTTCGTACTTCCAGGACAGGCGGCGGAACCGCGCGGTCATCGTGATGAGCACGGGGGGCGGGGACTCTATCGCGGCGGCGTCGGCGGCGGCCCGCAGCAGGCGGTCGGCGAGCCGATGATCCTTGTTCACCGGCTCGAGGCTGTGCCCGAGCGGATCATAGTGGTACATCCCACGGGAAAGACCGGAGCAGTTCCCCACTGTGACGTAGAGCTCCAGCTCATAGCAGGCGCCGCCGCCCGGGTACGGGCGGTCGCTCAGCCTCCGGTCCGGCGTCTGGCCGGGGGCTGGCGCGCTCGACTCGGAAGAGGGGAGGATCAGCGAGCGAACCCGGGCGGCACGGTACAGCAGATCCCCGAGTTCTTCCGCGGTCACCGGCGCCGCGCCGTAGCGGCGCATCGATCGGCGGCCCTCCATGATGACCGCGAGTGGCGGCTCGGCGGACAGGGCCTCCCATGTCGGCCGGTGCAGCGGAAAGCCCATGTCCGGGGACCGGGGCCGGACAACCGGCTCCGGGGAGCCGTTGTGGCCCATCGGGTAGGTGCGGCCGGTAGGGAGATCGTGGCGTCCGATGTTGCTTCGGGTGTGGAACATCAGGTCAGCCGGGGACCAGCCGGCCCGGCTGGTCCCCTCAACGACGCCGATCCGGTCCTCGGCTTCATCGTCCGCTCCGACTACCATGCCGATGGCGGCCAGGTAAGCCAGCGCATCGGCGGCCAGGGACTGCGAGTACGGCCAGGCGCTCATCGACACGGCCGCGGCGACGGGACGACTCAGCGAACCCAGCAGCGCCAGCGCCTCGGGCCGGTGCAGCAGCACCCGGTGCAGTGACAGCGGCGATTCGAGACGGTACTCACGCCCGTCGGTCCCTAGCTGCGCGAAGGTTGACAGACGGACCCGCCGCTCGGTCGGGATCGGTGCCGGGCGGAATCTCGATTGGGGGGTGAGCGGCACCACTGACAACAGCGGCTGGCCGGACTCTATCCCCAGGGTCCGGATGACCAGCGGCTGCAACCGGTCGAGCACCTGATGGAGCAGCGCGAGGGATGCCGCGGCCGCCTGGTGTCCGGCCGGCCCGTTGCGCGCGCCGATGACATTCTCCAGGGAGATCGGACCGAGGAGCATTCGGCGCAGAGCCTCGCGCACCACCGGTGCGGGCCGCTGGATGATGATGTCACCCCAGTGGCTTCGCAGCTGGATCAGGTCATCACCGGAGTCCGGCTGGACCTGTACGTCCTCGCGCAGCGACCACAGTTCAGCCCCCCATTGGCCGCCGTTGCCGAGATCTGGCGTCATCTTCCGTGTTCCTAGACTCGCTCCTGGTCGCGGATTACCTCGTCGTCACCTCCGGCGCGACCCTGGTCCGTCATAGGTACACCGGTATCGGGTTCAAGTTCTCGTATGATGTCTGCTCGTCGACCCGGCCGAGGCGCACCGGAACGTCGTAGAGCCGCCCGGGAGCGAACCGCGGCCAGAAATGACGCAAGCCTGGAACCACTACCTTGACGACTGGCATCTTGATGTCGGGTCGGGTCTGGTTGAGGACCAGGATGTCCAGGCCCGCTCCGCGGGCCACCGCACACATGCGGTCGAGATCGAGGTACTGGCCCGGCTGGTAGCCATAGTCGTCCGGGGTCGCCGGCGCCTGTGCGTGATCGGGCAGGAGATAGCGCTGGTTATGTACCGTCGCGCTGCTCCACCAGGACAGCAGGTGGGGATCATCCACCGCATATCCCATGCCATCGGCCCGGACGTCCGCCACGGCCCACATCAGCTGCCCGAGTTCGGTCAGCGCGCGGCGCAGCGCTATGTGCGGGTCGAAGTGGGCGCCGAAGCCGGACATGATGTCCTCGGCCGGCTTGTCGGTACGCCGGGAGATCGCCGCCATGGCGGGGATGCCGAGGTCCGAAGTCACGTCGAGAACCCAAAGCTGACGGTTGAGGCGGCGATACATTCCGGGGAGCGCGGAAATCCAAGGATCGTCGAACGAATCGAGGATGACCCCACGCTGGTAGGTGCGGTTGTACCACCACAAGGCCACGGCATCGCGTTCCACAAGTTCGAAGAAGCCTTGCAGTATCGCGTCTTCCAGGCTGCCGCCGGCCGCGCTGCCGTTGGAATCCGACCGCACGGACACGGGTGTGCGTCCCGGGTCGGGATTGAAATACACCATGGCAGTGGGCAGCAGCTTGTGCTCATGGCTCAGCAGCGACCAGGCCGGGGTCCAGTTGGTGACCGCCCGCTCGTCGAACGGTTCGGGCACGCGGTGGAACGGTGCGCAGGTCGCGTTCCACCGTGCGCGATCAGCGTACTGACGCTCATGAAAGAGCTGGCAGGTGCCGGGATGCACGGCCTTGTCGCCGAGGCCGCGGTAACTGTCCCTGATCGTGAGTTCATCACCGTCAAGGGTCGCGCTGTAGCGCTCCACCGCCTCGCACAGCGCGGCCACCCTGGCTTCGAGCTCGGTCACGCCCTTCCCGCCGCTCTGCGAGCGTAGCCCCGCCCGCAGTGCGCCAATGCTGCTTTCCGTCATCGCACGGTTTCGTCCCGACAGGTAGGCGTGCAGGAAATCGGGGCACCTAGGGTCACGCCGCACCTCGCCTACGATGCCCGTCACCGGATCGACCAGGTGGCCATACATCTCGAGTACCGTCGGTAGAGGAAGGACGCGCTGCCCGTTGCCCGCATTAGCGGCCTCGAGGATCGGGCGCGGGACCAGGGTCACTGGCTTGGAGGTCTGGACCGCGACCAGACCGGGGTCGCCGCAGGACGCGCATTGCGGACGGCGTGCCACCTCGTGATGGTCGCCGCGCAAGGTGAGGGTGTCCAGGACGTACACGCACAACTGGCCGTCGTATCGGATACCTGCCAGCCACTTCGCCGCCTCGAGCACGGCGATGTGGAGTCCGGCGGAAAGGCTCGCGGGCAGCGATGCCGACCGCGGTAGCCTGGGCCCCGAGTTCCCGTTGCTCTTGCCGTTACCCGCGCCCTCCTGGCTGAGGAAGCCGCCGAGCCGGTTGCCGGCGAGTCGCTTCGCCAGGCAGGCCCAGCAGGGGCCCGTACCAGGCTGGAACACCGGGCCGATCCACGCGACCGCGCCGGATGGCTTGGCCAGCAGCCACGGCCGTCGGCTGGCGAGCTGGCCGGCGTTTATGCCGGCCAGCGCCGGGTCCAGAAAGTCTTCGCAGATAACGAGGGAGAAGACCGCCGTATCACCGTCCGCCTCTCGCAAGATGAGGCCGGAACTCCGGCAGGCGTCGGCGACGGCGCTGGCGTCGGCGCTTCCCGTCGTGATGATTTCTATGGGCGAGGAAGCGAGAGCCGACGCGGCGTTGCCGGGTTCAATACCAGCCAGGCTCCAGTAGGCGCGGCCACCGTCGCCCGGTGCTGCTTCCTCAGTCCGGAAATAGCTAATGAGTCCCGCGTCCGACAGTCGGGCAAGCATATTCTCCACCTCGGCGGCCGTAAGACTGGCTGACAGTTCCCGCTTTACCTGGGCGACTGTCCTGGTACCGTCCAGCAGCGGGGCGAGACGCTCGATTGACGATCCCGTCAGCGCGGTGACCTGTCGCTCCGACACGAGGCAGACCGCCTCTGCCGGGATCGTCGCCACCCGCAGGTGCGTCTTGAACGAGACCAGCCTCGAATCCGCGGGCTCCATTGCACCCTCAGTTGTATGACGCTGACGAATTGGTGGTGTGAAGGTAATCGGCGTTACTCCAGCACCCGAAGGCGCCATCGCTGAACTCATCAAGAGTCTCGATTACCAAATTCGAGACGGCGGACCTTGACTGGACGGGCACCGCGATGCCACTGACGAGGGATTGGACTGCGATGTCCTGCAAAGGTGAGGTAATGTTCATGATATCGCCCTAACAAGCAGAGTTCTTCCTGGCTGAGCGGATGCTTCCGCACTTGAACACGAGTGTGCGTCCGGCCAGGAAGTGGCGCAAGTGCCGCGCTCATTCAGACCATGTGAATCCTTCATCACACGGAGCACATGAGACGCAAGACCTTAAAGGCATGAATTACCCATCCGCGTTTCGTGAATTTTTCACTATGGGGTGTGCCACATGATCATTAGCATTGTGTGCACCGTTCACGTGGCTTGGAGGAAGGGGTTATCGGGCCACATGTAAGCTGAAAAGTACCGTGACCGAAAGTGATCCAAGAGAACAGCGTGCCTGTCGTGACTGTCGTGTCACTTGGGGTCGCTGAGCGGGGCTCGCCGCGCCCGGTAGTAACCGACAAGAAACGAAAACTTATCATCCTGGTACGCATGATCACGTATACCATTGGCTGAAGGTGCGAGGGACCCGATTTCGTTAGCCTGGTCAGCGTGCCGGGGCTCACTCGGAGAGTTCTTATGCCGGGACTCAGAGTACGGACAGGCTGGTTCTCAACAGTCCCCGTGGCGGGGAACCGTGAGGGAGACACGGAAGGGGAGCCGGGCGAGGGGGATTTTCATGCGTCCGCCGGACACAAAATCCCCGGCGGGCCGCCCTTGGCGCAGTTGATCATGCTCGCGGTGGTGTGCGTGTTCGTCACCGTGGCCGCGCTCGAGCTGGTTGAGTCGAAATTCCCGTCACGCGCGCTTGAGCTGGAGGTGGGCATCCCAGCTCTGGTCTTGCTGTTCGGCCTGACCGTCTGGATCATCTCCGGGGCTGCCGAGCACTGGCCGCCGTGGCAACGGACTGCACTGCTGCTGGCCGAGGGCCTGGTCACCTACCTTCCGATGGTCGTCCTCGGGAAGCTGTGGGCCGGCGGTGCCGGGTTCTTCGCCGGGTCGGCCCTGCTGCTGCTTTCTGGCCGGGCAGCCTGGGCGGTGTTCGCCACCGCGGTCGGCAGCATGCTGGCGGGCAGCGTGGTGGCGGTGCTCACGGTGCCGCGCTTCAGCGGGGATGAGGTCGCCTACCTTCCCCTGTCCGCGCTGGTCCTCGGCCTGGTGGTATTCGGGCTCGCCCGGCTGTCGCTGCTGATCAGGTACGTGCACACCCGGCGCGGCGAGCTGGCCCAGCTCGCGGTCATCCGGGAGCGCATGCGGTTCGCCCGGGACCTGCACGACCTGCTCGGCTACAGCCTGTCCGCGATCACCCTGAAGGCCGAGGTCACGCGGCGGCTGGTGGGCAGCAACCCGGGCCGCGCCCGCGACGAGCTGGCCGAGGTGCTCGACATCGCCCGCCAGGCCCTGGCCGACGTCCGCATCGTGGCCAGCGGCTACCGCAACATCTCGCTGGCCAAGGAGGCCAGCTCGGTCTCCTCGCTGCTCACCGAAGCGGGCATCGACGCCCGGGTCGAGATCAACTGCGGGATGCTGGACGAGAAGGCTGATACCGTGCTGGCCACCGTGCTGCGCGAGACGGTGACCAACATCCTGCGGCACAGCGCCGCGCGGCACTGCGAGATCGAAGCGGGCATCGCGGCCAACGCCATCCGGCTTACCGTGGCCAACGACGGCGTGCCACGCTCGGCGTCGACCTCACGGCACGGCGGCGGACTGGAGAACCTGTCCACCCGGATGGCGAGCATAGGCGGCCAGCTCAGCGCGAGGGTACGTCCGGATGGCTGGTTCGAGGTGGTGGCCGAGGCACCGCTGGCGACGGCGTCGGAAGGGCACGCCGTGGAGGCTCACTTCAGCCAGCTCAAGGGAGCATGACGGATGCCAGGACCGGGCGGGCAGGCCGGCTGGCTGTCAGCCCCGGCTTCGCCCGAAATGCCGGAAGACGCGGCGGTAGGCGACTGGGGCCAGGATGCGCAGTCGCTGCCGGTGCTGGAGGCGATCAACGGCAGCCCCCGGCTGGCCCGCGGCATCGTACTGACGGTCTTGCTGGTCTATGCCGCCATCCAGACGATTGACCTTGCCGTGTCACCGCTGCCTTCGCACGGGACCCAGCTGGTCGTCGACATCCCTGCCATCGTCGGATTGTGCGCCCTCACGGTCTGGGTCACCTCCGCCGCCGCTGAGCACTGGCCGCCACGGCTGCGGCTCGCGGTATTGCTGGCCGAGGGCCTGCTTACCTACATCCCCATCATCGTCTTCGGGAAGCTGTGGGGCGACATGGGGGGATTCTTCGCCGGATCGGTCCTGCTGCTGCTGTCGGCCTGGATGGCGTGGACGTTGTTCGTCACCGTGGTCGGCAGCATCCTCGTGCTCTCCGCGCTGTGGTCCCTCAACGCCTACAACGCCGCCTACCTGACGCTCTCCACGCTGGTCCTGGGTCTGGTGGTGTTCGGGCTCGCCCGGCTGTCGCTGCTGATCAGGTACGTGCACGCGACGCGCGGCGAGCTGGCCCAGCTCGCGGTCATCCGGGAGCGCATGCGGTTCGCCCGGGACCTGCACGACCTGCTCGGCTACAGCCTGTCCGCGATCACCCTGAAGGCCGAGTTCACCCGCCGGCTGGTGGGCAGCAACCCGGGCCGCGCCCGCGACGAGCTGGCCGAGGTGCTCGACATCGCCCGCCAGGCCCTGGCCGACGTCCGCATCGTGGCCAGCGGCTACCGCAACATCTCGCTGGTCAAGGAGGCCAGCTCGGTCTCCTCGCTGCTCACCGCGGCGGGCATCGACGCCCAGGTGGAGATCAACTGCGGGATGCTCGACGAGAGAGTCGACACGGTGCTGGCCACGGTGTTGCGCGAGGCGGTGACCAACATGCTCCGGCACAGCACCCCGCGGCACTGCGAGATCGAGGCGGGCATCACCGGCGACCACGTCTACCTGCGCGTCGCCAACGACGGCGCGCCACGTTCCGGCGCGTCCGGGCGCAACGGCGGCGGCCTGGACAACCTGACCAGCCGGATGACCGCGATCGGCGGCCAGCTCACCGCCCGCAGCCGCGATGCTGGCTGGTTCGATATAGCCGCCCAGGCCCCTATCACGCCCTCCGCCGCACACCAGCCAGTCTGCCGCACTGAGCCGCGCTAGCGGCGCTCGCGCGGCTCGCCGGTGACGGCGCGGGTGGTTACTGCCTGGCCAGCAGCATGTCGTTGAGAAGCTCGATCGCGTCACGCGGCGTCCGCAGCTCACTCATCTTCTCTTCCGGCACCTTCACACCGAACTCCTGCTCGATCCGCGCCGCTGATTCCATCAGGGCGAGCGAATCGTAGCCGAGATCTTCGAATGGAATGTCGGAGAAGTCATCGCACGCGATCGCGTCAGTTTCGCCCGCGCAGGCGATCAGGATGCGGCGGAAGTCCTCGATTGTCATGGGATTTTCGCCTTCCGTGAGTGAAGGTTTACAGATACACAATGCGGAATTAGCTGTCATGATTACACCGGATCAGTTGCCACTATTCCTGTGGCCGCTCAAGCACCGCTTGAAGCCGGGTTGGTCCGCGGACCGTTCCGCAGCCTGATTCCGGTTGAGCAAGATCGGAGGTGATTCGGGCTGGTGCGGAGCGCAGGCTGGGATACATGCATGAGCTGACTGTGAGGAATTCACGTGGTGCGGCGGTGGCTGACCGGCCGAGGGCCGGGGCGGCTGGGCCGGCTGCGGCTGTCTCGGATGGCGTGGTGCTGCTAGCTGATGGTGAGTCGGTGGCCGATCTGCGCCGCCGGGTCGCTCGTGCCGCCGGCCACGCGACCCGGATCCCGTCTGAAGGGCTGGCCGGGCTGGCCGCCGCGCTCGCGGACGGGCTGGCGGGGCGGCCGTACCGGGCCGCTGTGGTGGCGGCCAGCCCGGCTCAGGCGGCTACCCGGCTGGCCCGGGTGCTGGACCTGCTCGACCAGGACCCAGCCGGGCGGGTGACCGATCCGGCGGGCGGGATGTTCACCGGGATCGCGTGCGGGCCGCCGCGGATCGGGTTCTTGTTCCCCGGGCAGGGCTCGGGGAAAGGCGATGACGCCGCCGGCGCGCTGGCGCGGCTGTTCCCCGCCGCCGCCGAGCTGTTCGCCTCGGTGCCGCTGCCGCCCGGCGATGACCCCGCCGCGACCGCCATCGCCCAGCCGCGGATCACCCGCTCCACCGCTGCCGGGCTGCGAGTGCTGGACCTGCTGGGTATCGAGGCATCGTGGGCCACCGGCCACTCACTGGGCGAACTGTCGGCGCTGTGCTGGGCCGGGGCGATGACCGAGGCCGAGCTGATCACCCTGGCCGGGCTCCGCGGCCAGGTCATGACCCAGGCCTCCGCGGGCGGCGGCGCCATGGCCGGCATCGCCGCCCCCGCCGACCAGGTGGCACCGCTGCTGGTCGCCGAGCCGGTCGTGATCGCCGGCTACAACGGCCCCGCCCAGACCGTCATCTCCGGCCCCGCCCGCGCCGTCGAACGCGTCCGCGTTATCGCCGCCGAACACGGCTGGCGCACCGCCCGGGTCGCGGTCTCCCACGCCTTCCACTCCCCCGCCGTCACCCCCGCCGCGACCGCCATGGCCGCCCGGCTGGCCAGCTGGCAGTTCCGGCCGCTCCAGCGCACCGTGGTCTCCACGCTGACCGGCGACATCATCCCCCGCGACACCGATCTTGCCGCCCTGCTGGTCGCCCAGATCAGCCAGCCCGTCAAGTTCGCCCACGCCCTGACCCGCATGGCCGCGGACACCGACCTGCTCATCGAAGTCGGCCCCGGACGCATCTTGTCGAGGCTCGCCGCCCAGATCACGCCCCTCATCCCCGCCATCCCCCTGACCACCGACAGCCCCGTCGCCACCAGCCTGCTCACCATCGTCGCCGCCGCCCACACCCACGGCACCGCCCTCCAGCACCACCACCTCAACTCGACTCTGTCCTCGCTGGCGAGCAGGCCTGGGTGACGATGATGGCAACGCTGGAGGCGCATCCCAGGCGCCGCCATGGTCACGATCGGGGCAGAACGCTGATCACTGACATCGAGCTGTCGGTGGACGATAACCCCTACCTGGCTGAGCACCCGCTCGACGGCTCGCTGATGTTCCCAGTCGTGCTGGCCATGGAAGCCATGGCCCGGGTCGCTGCTCCGCTCGGCATGGCGGAATGCCCGCCGGTCTTCGAGAACGTCGAGTTCCTCAGCCCCATCGTCATCCCACTCGACGGCTCGGAAACCATCAGAGTCGTCGCGCTCAACCGTACCGACCGGGTCGACGTCGCGATAGGCAGCCGCGGTACCGGCTTCCGGAAGGATCATGTCCGGGCGGTGCTGCGCCACACCGGTACCGGACCGCCCGCCATCGCCAAGCGCCGGCCCGTCGCTGAAGGCGCGCGAGTCCCGCTCGATCCGGCAACGGACCTGTACGGCGGAGTGCTGTCGGCGGGCAGGCGCTCGCAGCGCATCCTGGGCTACCGCAGGCTGGCTGCCAGGTCGTGCGTAGCGGAGATCTCGGCACCACCCTCGGCGCCCGCGTGGTCTGCCTCACTTCCGGCGGCTCCAGCCGCTCCGGCGGCTCCAGCCGCCGGTACGATGCTAGGCGACCCGGGGACCCGTCAGGCATTCCTCGACGCCATCCAAGGGTGCGTCCCCGACGCGACGCTGCGCCCGGTCGGCGTCGAGCGGATCTATCCAGCGACGACGTTCAGCGTCGGCGATCCGGCGGGTGATGCGGGGCAGGTGGTGTTGTGTGCGGCCGAACGACACCGGTATGGCGACACCTACACCTACGACCTCGACGTTCTCGCTGCCAACGGGATGCTCCTCGAAAGCTGGCGTGGGCTGCGGCTGGCGGCCGAGCAGCGGAGCTACGGCAGCGGTTCGTGGGTGCCCGGACTGCTCGGGCCCTATCTGGAACGCAGACTGGCCAGCCTCGTTCCCGGCAGGCTCAGGTGCGTGGTGGAACACGACAGCGGCGATCCGGATTCCCGGCGCGAGCAGACCACAGCGGCGGTGCGCCGGATGCTGGGACGGCCTGCGATGGTGTGGCACCGCGAGGACGGCCGTCCCGAAGTCGCCGAGGAGGGCACCTTCGTCGCCGCGACCCATGGCGCCGGCATCATGCTCGCCCTCGTCGGCGCCGCGAGACTCGGCTGCGATGCGAGAGCGATCAACGAGCGGTCGCGAGACGAATGGCTCGCTCTACTGGCCGGTGATCAGCTCGGGCTGGCGGAAATGATCGGACGCGAGGTAGCTGAGCCGTTGTCGGCCGCCGCCACCCGGGTGTGGTCAGCCGCTGACTGCCTGCACCAGGCGGGCAGTCCCCGTGCCACGCCCATTGTGCTCGTCCGCTCAGGATCAGACGGCTGGGTCACGCTCGGCTGCGGACCCGCGCGGATCGCCACCTTTCTGGCGCCGCTGCGCGATTTGCCGCATCCGGTTATGTTCACGATCTTGCTGGAAGGCCGTGGCCGTGAATCTTTATTACGAGTACCGGCATGTCGTCGGCTGCGAGGAAACCGGCCATGCCGGGACCGTCTATCACGCGAACTTCGTGCGCTGGCAGGCGCGGTGCCGGGAGATGTTTCTCTTCGAGCACGTACCGAGCGTGTTCGATGAGTTTCGCAGGGGTCTGCGGCTGGTCCCGGTCGCATCGGGTTGCGAGTACCTGACGGGGATCCGGGCCTTCGACCAGGTCTCCGTCAGGATGCGCCTCGCCGGGGTGACCCGGACCGAAATCGGCTTGATCTACGACTGTGTGCGCGTCGAGGATGGAGCGGACGAGTTGGTCGCCCGGGCCTGGCAGCGGCACGCCTGCGTACGAAGTTCCGGCGGTGCCATTGTGGCCGCCCAGGTGCCGGAGCCGCTGCGGCTGGCGCTAGAGGGTTATCCGCTCGACATGCCGCGGCGCGGCTGCCCCGCTGGGCTAAGGGTCGCGGGAAGGGTCTGACCGCGTCAGCACGCTCGCACACGCGCCGCGGTAATGGCAGCCAGCCCGAGTCGTACGCCGTCTTGATCGCGTCCACCCGGTTGCGCGCGTTCAGCTTGGTCACGATGGTCGTGAGGTAATTGCGCACCGTCCCGACCGACAGATGCATCGCCGCCGCGATCTCGGTTGGCTCGGATCCCTCGGCCGCCCGGCGGAGGACCTCATGCTCCCGAGGGGACAGGGGGTTCTGGCCGCCTTCCCAGGTGGAGACGGCCAACTGCGGATCGATTACCCGGCGCCCGGCAGCGATGCTGCGGATAGCGGTGGCAAGCTGTTCTGGCGGGGCGTCCTTGAGCATGTAGCCCGACACGTGGGCGGCCAGCGCGCGTCGCAGCGTCCCCGCTCGCCCCAGATTGGTCAGGATGAGGACCCGGCATTCCGGCATGACGTCGTGGAGTTCCGCGGCCGCGGAAAGCCCGTCCAGACCAGGCAGGTCGATATCGATGATCGCGATGTCAGGTTTGTGGGTGAGCGCACCCGGGACGATGTCCTGTCCGCACTCGACCGCCGCGACCACCTTGAGGTCGGGCTCGAGCTCGATGAGAGCGACCAGTGCGCCGCGTACCATCGCGACGTCCTCGGCAAGCAAGATCCTCAGGGTGAGCAATGACCACGCCCCTTCGCTCCCAGCAGCCCATCGGGGGATGGCCAACGCGGCATGAGATCTGGTACGTCTCCCGGCTCCAAGCGGCACCACCGACGAACCAGACAGAATGTGCACCCCGTCCGGCCATTTGACTCCCTAGTGTGATCACGGTCTGCCTGCCCGACCGCAAAACGCCACTATCCCACCGGAAATGTAACACCGTGATCTGCTATGCGCTAGCATTTCACAGCCTGTTACCAGCCTGCTCCGTCAGGTGGGCTATAGCGGAGATGAACCGGCGCGAAGTTGCGCCATCGCCCATGGCCCTGACTCAAGTCCCGGATCCCTGGACAAGATGGCCAGCTGCAGACGCTGCAGCTTTGGACAGGGCTCGATACCCAGCTCTCGCTGAAGTACGGACCGGAGCCGCTGAAATGCCTCCAGGGAGCGACCGACATAGCCGGACCGATAGAGCGCGAGCATCAAGAACGCGCAGATGTTCTCGTTCATCGGATTCCTGGCCGCCGCCAGCGTCAGTTCGCCCAGCATGTCGGCATGCCGGCTGAGCGCCAGATCGGCTTCCACACGTCGCTCCAGTACGCCAAGCCGGTTCTGTTCCAGCGATGTCACCTCGAGTTCGAGCACGCGCCCGATCCGCACATCCACCATGGCCGGGCCGCGCCAGAGCTGGAGCGCACGGCTGAGTTGCTCAGATGCGGCGAAATAGTCGCCCGCCTCGGCCGCTGTCCGGCCGGTCCGGGCCAGGTCGTCGAACTCCTCGACATCGGTTTGGCAGGCGCCGTCCTCCAGTAGATAACCGCAATGGCGAGTGCCTAGGAGCGTTCGCACCGAGGGGTTGCCGGGCTGAGCGTCAGCCAGCGCGTTACGCAGTTGCAGAATATAGGTCTGCAGCGTCGTAGCGTAACTTCGCGGCGGCCGATCACCCCACAGTTCCTCGATAAGCGTCGACACGGTGACAATACGGCCGGCGTTCAGTGCCAGGAGAGCCAGTACCTGGCGCTGCTTGGTAGCGCTCGGCACCACCGACCTCTCATCGAGACGTGCGGATAGCGGACCCAGCAGACCGATGCTGAGCTGTCCGAATGCACTGCTCATCTCATTTTCCCTTGTAAACAGAATGCTGCATGAGAGAAATTTGACCCCGATAGATTCCCTTCTTTGAGCTTGCGTCGAGTTCCGCTATACAACCAGTGATCATGTAATGAATCTCACCGTGAATGATTCACAAGCGATGGCTGATGCGCTTACAGAGCTTGACCGGCTGGCACCGGCCAGCCGCGGCTGGCATGCGGGCCGGCGCACGGAACTCCGCCGGCTTTCGAGTGTTTCTCCAGGATGTACCCGCACGCTCAGGACTTGCAGGTGTCCGCATCGACCACGAGAGCAGGGCCGAGGAGCATGCACGACATCAAGAGCAATCCGGTGGAGCCACTATGACCGACAGAAGAGTCGTGATCACCGGGATCGGCGTCGTTGCCCCCGGCGGGGTCGGTACCAAAGCGTTCTGGGAGGCGATCACCTCTGGGCGTTCTGCGACGAGGCAGATCACTGCCTTCGACGCGACGGCATTCCGCTCTCGGATAGCCGCTGAGGTTGATTTCGATCCGGTGCAGGCAGGACTATCCCCTCGCGAGATCCGTCGCCTGGACCGCGCGGCACAGTTTGCCGTGGTCGCCACCAGGGAGTCGATGAGCGACAGCCGGCTGGAGCAGGGACGACTCGATCCGGCCCGGGTCGGCGTCAGCCTCGGCAGCGCTGTCGGGTGCACGATCAGCCTGGAAACCGAGTACCTGGTGCTGAGCGACAGCGGCAGGGAATGGGAGCTTGATCACGCCTACACCACGCCGCATCTGTATGACTACTACATGCCCGGCTCGCTCGCCGCCGAGGTTGCCTGGGAAGTCAACGCGCAGGGGCCGGTCACGATGGTGTCGGCCGGATGCACGTCGGGGCTGGACTCGGTCGGTCACGCCGTCGACCTGATCCGGGAAGGCATCGTTGATGTGATGCTGGCCGGCGGGACGGATGCCCCCATCTCGCCCATCACGGTGGCGTGCTTCGACGCCATCAAAGCGACCTCCCCCCGCAACGACGACGCGGAGCATGCGCTGCGTCCGTTTGACCGTACTCGCAACGGCTTCGTGCTCGGCGAGGGTGCCGCGATGCTCGTCCTCGAGGAGCTGGAGTACGCGCGGGCCCGTGACGCCACCATCTATGCGGAAGTGACCGGCTTCGCGGCGCGGAGCAACGCGTATCACATGACAGGGCTCCGCCCCGACGGCCTGGAGCTGGCGGCGGCCGTCACCGCGGCGCTTGACGAAGCCAGGACTCCGGCGGACGCCATCGACTACGTGAACGCCCACGGTACCGCCACGAAGCAGAACGACAGGCATGAGACGGCGGCCATCAAGAAGGCCCTGGGTGATCATGCGTACCGTATACCGGTCAGTTCCATCAAATCGATGATCGGCCATTCTCTGGGCGCGGTCGGTTCTATCGAGATCGCCACCTGCGCGCTGGCTCTCGACCAGGGCGTCGTCCCGCCGACCGCCAACCTCAACGAGCCGGACCCGGAACTCGACCTCGACTACGTGCCGCTTACCGCACGCGAGCAAAATCTGCAGACTGTACTGACCGTGGGCAGCGGCTTCGGCGGATTCCAGAGCGCCATGGTGCTGACCAAGCCCGGAGGCGAGTGATCATGGCCACGACAGTGGTGACAGGGATCGGTGTAGCGGCACCGAACGGCCTGGGTAAGGACAATTTCTGGGCCGCGACGCTGCGGGGCGAATCCGGTATCCGCCCGATCCGTCGTTTCGACGCCAGCCGTTATCCGTCCCAGCTGGTTGGCGAGATTGATGAATTCGATCCCGCCGAGCACCTGCACAGCCGGCTCATCCCTCAGACGGACCGCATGACCCAGATCGCCCTCGCGACGTCCGACTGGGCGCTCGCCGACGCCGGCGTGGAACCGGGCACCTATGACACCAACGAAATGGGAGTGTCGACGTCCGCGGCGTCCGGCGGGCTGGAGTACGGCCAGCGGGAGCTGGATAATCTGTGGACCGCAGGACCCCAGCACGTCAGCGTGTACATGTCTTTCGCCTGGTTCTACGCGGTCAACTCCGGCCAGATCTCGATCCGGCACGCGATGCGCGGACCCGCGGGGGTCATGGTCGGCGACCAGGCGGGAGGACTGGACGCACTGGCTCAGGCCCGGCGGAACGTCCGCAAGGGTCTGCGGCTGATGCTCTCCGGAGGGGTGGACAGCTCCCTGTGCCCGTACGGATGGGTCTCCCGCATGAGCGAAGGAACGGTGAGCACCAGCGTGGATCCGGGCAATGGTTATATCCCCTTCGACCGGCGCGCCCGGGGATATGTGCCTGGTGAGGGAGGCGCCATGCTCGTCGTGGAGGACGGGGACAGCGCCCGGGCGCGCGGAGCCCGGGTGTACGGCGAGATCGCCGGATACGGGGCGACCTTCGACGCCGCCGCAAGGCATGGCGGTGGCCGTGGCCTCCGCCGCGCCGTCGAGACCGCGCTCGCGGACGCTGGGGTAGATGCCAAGGATATCGGCGTGGTCTTCGCCGATGGCTCGGGGACACCGGAAGGTGACCTGGACGAGGCCCAGACGATCACGGCGATCTTCGGGTCCCATGCGGTGCCGGTGACGGTGCCGAAGACGATGACCGGACGGATGAATTCCGGCGGTGCCCCCGCCGACCTGGCCTGCGCCCTGCTGGCCATACGGGACAAGGTCATCCCGCCGACTATCAATGTGGACACCGTTGCCCCCGGCTATGAGATCGACCTTGTGATCGGCGAGGCCAGGCCATGGCATCCGGGGGCGGCGCTGGTGCTGGCTCGTGGCGCATGCGGTTTCAATTCCGCGATGGTGCTCCGTTCCTCCGCACCGGAGCTGCGCGAGGCGGCGTAGCAGATAACGAGAAACCAGCCATGCGCACGCTCGGCTCGCCAGGTCGCGTCCGCGGCTCTTCCCGGATCGGGGAAGAGCCGCGGATCGGGGAAGAGCCGAGGTCTGCCCTGCTCATGCCCGGGCAAGGAGCCCAGTATGCGGGCATGGGCACCGGCCTGTACCGCGCCCTTCCCGCCTTCGCGGTGATCATGGACGAAGTGTTCCAGGCCATGGGCGCGGGCGGCGACGAACTGCGATCAGAATGGCTGGCCGCGGACCCGGTGCTGCCCCTCGAGCACGTTCTGCGGTCCCAGCCACTGCTGTTCGCCATCGACTATGCGCTGGGCAGGCTGCTGATGAGCCTCGGACTGCGTCCGGCGATCCTGCTCGGCCACAGCGTGGGGGAACTGGCCGCCGCCACGCTGGCCGGCGTCTTCGATCTCGATGGTGCCGTGCGTGTCCTGACGCATCGTGGAAACCATCTGGCCTCGGGACCCGCGGGCGGCATGGTAGCCGTCGCGGCCTCCGCCGAGGAAATCGCCCCATGTCTGCGCCCTGGCGTCGGCATCGGGGCGGTCAACGCACCCCGGCAGACGGTGATCGCCGGCCTCGACGAACCGTTGCGCGCGACCACCACCGCGCTGCGGGAGGCCGGCTTCATCTCGGCTCCGGTCTTTTCGCTGACCCCGTTCCACAGCACCGCGCTTCGGCCGGTGGTGGACGTTATCCGCCACGCGATGGCTGGGCTCCCGCTGCGGCCGCCAGCCATCGCCGTGATGTCTGGTTACACCGCCCGGCACCTCACCGACGCCGAAGCGGTGGATCCGCTGTACTGGGCCCACCACGACGTGGATCCGGTGCTGTTCTGGCCGGCTCTCGAATCGCTGTTGGCCACCGCGCCCGACCGGCTGATCGAGTGCGGTCCCGGACAGGGCCTGGTCACGTTGGCACGGCGGCATCCGGACATCCGCTCCGGGCGTTGCGAGGTCCTGTCGCTGCTCGGCTCCCCGGCACGAGGAGCGGATGCCGAAGCGGACTGTTTCGAGTCCGCGGTCACCCGGCTCGCGCTGCGCATGCCGAAGCCTGTCGCGAGGAACGATCGAGTGTCCTTTTAGCACTATCCGGCAAGCTCCCCATATGCGCATACCAGAGGTGCGGGGCGGCCTGCGATCGGCAGTCATCTGCGGTGCCGGGGCTTGGCTACCGCCGCGGATCGTGACCAATGACGAGCTTGCTGCCCGCATGGATACCTCCGACGAGTGGATTCGCACCCGTACCGGCATCCGTGCCCGCCACATCGTTTCTCCCGGCATGCCGACATCCCATCTGGCCGCCGAGGCGGGTGCGCGGGCCATGGAGTCCGCGGGCGTGACCGAGATCGACGCGCTGGTGCTGGCTACCACCACGCCGGACCGGCCGTGCCCGGCGACCGCGCCCCTGGTCGCGCACAAGCTGGGGCTCACCGGTCGGCCGGCGTTCGACATCTCGGCGGTGTGCACCGGATTCCTCTACGCCCTGTCCGTGGCGGCCGGGCTGATCGCGTCGGGCGCCGCGGCGCACGTACTGGTCATTGGCGCCGAGGCGTTCAGCACCATCATCGACCCGCGGGACCGGACATCCGGCGTCCTGTTCGGCGACGGAGCCGGCGCTGTCGTGCTACGGGCAGGGGAACCCCAGGAGCCGGGCGCCATCGGCTGGGTGGAGCTGGGCAGCGACGGATCGCTGGCCGACCTGATCACGGTGCGTGCCGGGGGCTCTGAGCAGCGCACCGCTGTCGTTCCGCAGCAGCCCGCGGACGCGTATTTCTCCATGATCGGCAAGGAAGTGTTCACCCACGCGGTGAAGCACATGACTCAGGCCTCACTGACCGCGCTCAATCACGCTGGGTGGCGCTCCGGTGAAGTGGACCTGATAATCGCGCACCAGGCAAATCTGCGCATCCTGCACGCCGTCAGCGAGCGGATGGACATCCCCAGGAACCGGCTGGTGGTCCACCTGGATCAGGTGGGCAACACCGCGGCGGCTTCGATTCCGCTGGCGCTCGCACACGCGCAGTCGACGGGCGAGCTATTCACCGGGGCGCGCATCATCCTGACCGCCTTCGGGGGCGGAGCCACCTGGGGTGCCACGGCCCTCACGTGGCCCGCCATCAAGGTGGAGTGACGTCAGGCACCGGCACAGAATCCGATTAAGCAGAAAGGCACAGTCATGACGAACACCTTGCAGCCGACCTTCGAGCAGCTCGCCGTGATCATGGAGGACAAACTGCAGGTTCCGCGTGACCGCATCACGCCCGAGACCGCGCTGAAGGACATCGAGATCGACTCACTCGCCATGATCGAGATCATGCTGGCCGCCGAGAAGCAGTTCGACGTCGAGATTCCGATGGAGGATATCGACACCGACGGCAACGTCGAGGACCTCTTCCAGATCGTGCTCGCAGCGGTCGACGCCGACCGGAAATGACCGTTCACACCGTTGCGGGCTCCGTCGCGGAGTCCGCGGTGCCCGCCACCGGCCGGAGCGGACTGCTAGCCGGCAAGCGACTGCTGGTGACAGGCGTTCTCACCAAATCGTCGATCGCCTATCACGTGGCCCAGATCGCCCAGCAGGAGGGCGCGCAGCTCGTCCTGACATCATTCGGGCGGGCCATGCCCATCACCGAAGCCACGGCTCGCGAGCTGCCGCAACGGCCTCCGGTCCTCCGGCTCGACGTCACCAGCTCCGAGGATCTCGCCGGGCTGGCCGACGCGGTACACGGCGAACTGGGCGCGCTGGATGGCATCGTTCACTCCATCGCTTTCGCGCCGCAGGGCGCACTGGGCGGCGCCTTTCTCGACACCCCCTGGCCGGACGTCGCCACCGCACTGGAGATCTCCGCGTATTCCTTCAAGGCGCTGGTCACCGCCTGCCTGCCGCTGATGCCGGACGGGGCGTCGGTCGTGGGCCTCGACTTCGACGCTGGGCAGGCGTGGCCCAGTTACGACTGGATGGGAGTGTCCAAGGCGGCGCTCGAAGCGGTTACCCGCTACCTGGCGCTGTACCTCGGTGAGCGGCGGATACGGGTGAACCTCGTGGCGGCGGGCTTCCTGCGGAGCCTGGCAGCCCGCTCCATCCCCGGTTCGGCGCGGCTGGAGGAGATCTGGCGTACGAAGCCGCCGATCGCCTGGGATGTCAACGACCCTGGCCCCACCGCGAAGGCATGCGCAGTCCTGCTCTCCGACTGGCTGCCATCAACTACCGGTGAAATCCTGCACGCCGACGGCGGGCTGCACGCTGTGGTGGTGTTAACGGGCGCCCGGGCGATCAGGTGCCCATCTTGCGCGCCATCTTGCGCCTGATAGGACCGATGCGGCCCAACACGCGTAGCATCCTCCTGAAAACTGCCCGCTGAACGCGGTTGCCCGATGTCGCCTGCCGGGTGCGCATCATTGAGCGCCGGACCGCCGCGAATCCATAACGGAGCATCTCTGTCTCGTACTCATGGATTGCCGTCAGCAGCGGCAGGCGGCCATGAGCAGCATCTGTAAGCTTCCGGCAGAGCAGGCTCGCGTCCTGCAATGCGGTATTGGCGCCGATGCCCGCCATCGGCGTCATGTTATGGATGGCATCACCCAGCAGGGTGATGTTAGTGGTAGGCCAGGGCTTGACGGGTCCCATACTCCGTATTCTCACCGACGCCACCGTGCTGGGGTCGGAGTCCGCTATCAGGCGGAGCAGAGTAGGATGCCAGCCCCGCGTCATGGCCTGAGCTGTATCCAGAAGCTCCCTGCCACTGGCCTTCTCCAGGTCGACATCCTGATATTTCTCGCGTTTCGCCGCGAGCGCCCAGAAGACATAGTCCCTGGTATTGTCGAGCAGGAAACCCGGCATCTGCCCGGCCTGCGATTCAGCACCCCCGTCACCAGCGGAAATCTCCTGCTCGTCATGGCTGCCCCGCCACCCTGAGATGAACATGAAGTAATCTCGCGGTGGCACGATCGTGTTCATACAGCCGTAAAACGACTGAGGCAGCCATTTTCTGGTCTCGTCGTCCAGCGGCAGTTTGCCGCCGATCGATCTCACGTCGGTGTCTACTCGCCTGGCGTGCGGCAGAAACTGCTGGCGCACACGGGAATTCGACCCGTCGGCGGCGATCAGAACGTCGCCGGACGCAGAGGTCCCATCCGCGAACGACACCGTGATGCGGCCACCGGGGTCCTGCTCGTACCAGACGAACTCCTTGCCGTGGTGAACGATACCGTCCAAGCCGTTGAGCAGGACCTGACGCAAGGTGATACGGCTGACTGAGTGATGGCTGCTGAATGAAGCCGTGCTACCCAGGGTCTGCGCGCTCCAGTCCAGGAACAGCAGCTCTTCAAGCTGTTCATCGCGGAAGCTGAAGCCAGCTTCTGGCTTACCGGCCGTCGCCACGAACATGTCCCAGTTCAGCGGCGGAAGGCAATCGTGTAGGGCACGGGCACCAGATGGGTTGATGTGCACCCGGTACCCTTCCAGCCAATCGATGCGATTGCGTGTACGCTCGTATACGGTGACGCGTATTCCGGCATTGTTCAGTCCATGGGCCAGGCATAGGCCGCCGATACCACCACCGATGATGATTACGTGGAGTTGCTTTGCCGACTGCGCTTCGCCTCGAACGCTACCTGAGGGGGCGGCCGCGTCCACATGTGCTCCCGTTGAATTCGGGGTCTCCGACGCGGATCATTCAAACATTTTTAGTCTCACTCGGCAAGGGTCATTTGTCTGGCGGATTTTCGCCGGCAGCCATCCCCTCGGGCACCTGGTACTACCATCCATTACTGGATTGCGTGATCAAGGGAGGTTGAGCTTGCGCTGGCAGGGAAGGATGACCCGGCTGGACCGGCCCTGGCGCCGACCGGGTGCGGCGCGGTACGCGTTCGGCAGGCTGGCGATGTTGCTGCACCCGCCCGTGGAGGTCTATGAACCTGCCGAGGGCTCGCTGTCCGTGCGACGAGACGTTCCGGTGGCCGTCCGCGACGGTACCACGCTGCGGGTGAACGTCGTCCTGCCGCCCGGTGACGGGCCGTTCCCGGTGCTGATGTCGGCGCATCCGTATGGCAAGGACATCCTGCCGAAGCGACGCGGGCACCACCATCGGGTGCTGCTGCAGTACCGGCTGCTACGGCAGACCGGCCGGGTGCGCTTTTCATCCCTGACCGGATGGGAGGCTCCCGATCCGGCCTGGTGGGCAGGGCAAGGTTATGCGATGGTCAACTGCGACGTGCGCGGAGCAGGCACCTCCGAGGGCACCGCAAGATTGTTTTCCGACCAAGAGGGCCAGGACATCCACGACCTGATCGAGTGGGCCGGGGCACAGCCGTGGAGCACCGGTGCCGTCGGCATGCTCGGCGTTTCCTACCTGGCCATCTCGCAGTGGAAGGCGGCATCGTTCCAGCCGCCCAGCCTGAAGGCGATCTGTCCCTGGGAGGGATTCACCGACGCCTACCGAGACCTCTTGTTCCCGGGCGGCATCCGCGAAAACGGCTTCGTCAAGGAATGGAGCCACGGGCTGAAGGCGGCGCGGCTGGCCTACCGCATAATCGATGAACAACAACGTCACCCGCTGCGCGATGAGTGGTGGCGCGTACTGGCACCCGCCCTGGAGAAAATTACCGTGCCCGCGCTGATATGCGGCAGTTTCTCAGACAACAACCTGCACAGCCGTGGCTCGTTCCGCGGCTGGCAAGGCATCTCGAGCACCGACCGTTTCCTGTATACTCATCGCAGCGGTAAATGGGCCAGTTTCTACGCCTCCGATGCCCGCGATACACAACTCCGGTTCTTCGACCGCTACGTACGCGGCCGCGATCTTCCAGTGCCACCGCGGATCCGGCTTGAAGTCCGGGAGAGCCGCGACGTAATCACCGGCGTTCGTGAGGAGGCCGCCTGGCCGCTGGAGCGCACCGAATGGAAGCAGCTTTACCTGACCGGCACCGGGCTGAGCCCCGCGCCGGTTTCAGCGGATGGCCACATCACCTTCAACATGCGGTCACGGGGTGCCTGCTGGGAATGGCCGGTCACCGAGGACATGGAAATCACCGGCCCGATGGCCCTGCGACTGTGGGCGGAGACACATGAGGCCGACGACGTTAATCTTTTCGTCGGCGTGGAGAAATGGCGGGGACGCTCTTACGTCCCCTTCGAGGGGTCCTACGGATTCGGCCGCGACCGCATCACGACCGGCTGGCTCAAGGCCTCGCTGCGAGCACTCGACGAGCGGAGCTCACGGGAGTTCGAGCCGGTGCCGGCGTGCACCAACCGGGAGCCGCTGGCTCCGGGGCAGGTCGTCCAGGCTGACATAGCCCTCGGGCCGTCCGCGACCTACTTCAGAGCTGGAGAGACACTTCGGCTGGTCGTCGCTGGACGCTGGCTATGGCCATGGAATCCGCTGACCGGGCAATTTCCTGCCGAATACGAGAAAAGCCCGAGGGGCAGATGCACCCTGCACTGGGGTGCGCAACGCCAGGCCCGTCTCCTGGTGCCCGTCATCCCGGATGATGCGGGGCGGGCCGGATGATGCGACGCGGGCCGGGCGGCCTGTCCGGCCCGCGCGCTGCGCTCACTCGTCTGTCAACTCGTCGCGGCGGATGATGCGATCGCGGACCAGCCAGCTGTTACCGTTCCGGACCAGCACGTCCTCGCACCTCGTGCTGCGGTAGATGAAGGGCGGCTCGTTGCGGTGGTTCCGGATGACCAGCACATAGCTCAGCGCGTACACCGTGCCGTCCGCACGGGGCTCCACCGTGGTCATGCCGAACCAGTGCCGGATTCGCAGGCCGGGCTCATCCACCTTGTGGTTCTGCAGGGTGCCCGCGAGCAGCGCTGTCCGGGTGCGAACCGGCTGCGGGAAGCCGTTGGCGGTGAATGAGCAGTCCTCGGTGAAGGTCGCGGCCCACTCCTCGAACCTGCCGAAATCGAGAAGCTGACTCTGCGCGGCGTAGAAGCGCTGAATCTGAAGGTAGATCTCGTCCTCGGTGGTTCCGAGGGACGGCACGAGCTCAGTGTCAGTGACTGACATGTGACACATCCATAACTACGGAGTAAAGGTCGGGATTGGAATTGGCCACCGCGGCGAGCGCGGTGATGTGTTCGGCGAATTCGGGGTTCTGGACGCTCCGGATGTGGTCGGCGGCATCTCCCCAGTGCGCGATATTCACGTAGCGCTCGGGATGGCTCAGCGATCTGACCAGCGTGTGACCCATGAAACCCGGCTGGGTACGCATGAACACCGAGCTGTTGGCGAAGACCTCTTCGAACTTCTCGGGGCTGGCGGTGAGGGTGAACCGGTTGAGTAGGATCACCGTCCTTGATCCTCCAGCGAACTGGGCGTGAACCGCACCGCGCAGGTCGCGGCGCGGGACCTTCCCGTTGGGCGTGCGAGGAATGCTCGGCACCGCCTCGGCCTGCGCGATGTGCTTGAAGTAGGGAAGCTGATCGTTCGTCCAGCGGATCACCTCGTCGAGCTGGCCTGTTCCCTGCCCGCCGTCTCGCAGCGCGACAAAGGCATAAGCCACGGCCCCGTGCACATCGTCCGGCCGGTCCACCACGACGCAGTCCTCCACGGCGGGGTGCGCGGCCAGGACCGACTCGATCTCGGTGGGCGAGACCATCCAGTTGTCGTGCTTGAAGACGTCCTTGATGCGGTCCACGAGGAAGAGACGGCCCTGCTCGTCGATGTATCCGACGTCGCCGGTGGAGAACCAGCCGTCGGCGTCGATGTCAGCCGGGTCGGGATGGTTCAGGTAGCCCAGCATGACCTGCGGGCCGCGAAGCTGGATCTCGCCCAGCTCACCGGTTTCCGCCGGAACGCGGCTCTCGACGTCGACGATCCGGCACTCAGTGTCCGCCACGGGCCGCCCGACCGACCCCGGAGTCGGTTGGTCCGGACTGTCAAGGTGCGTGAGCGGGGAGGTCTCGGCCAGGCCGTATCCCTGGATGACCGGGACACCGAGCCTGTCCTGCAACTGCCGGGCGACAGCGGGAGCGAGTGCTGCGCCGCCGGACCCGACGAACCACACGGTCCGCAACGTCAGGTCCCTCGGACCGGTGTAGCTGGCCAGCATGTTGAGCCACGCCGGAAGGCTGAACATGTGCGTGGCTTCGTGCTTGTTGGCCAGGCCGACCGCCGTCGCCAGGTCCGGCTCGGCGAACAGCACCTGAGTGGCCGCTCCATACACAGCCGCGTTCATGTGCATCGGGTGGTACGTCGGGAAACAGACGACGCACACCGACATGTCACTGATCAGCAATGCGTCGGCTACCTGAGCGGCGTTGGCCACCACATTGCGATGGCTCAGCATGACAGCCTTTGGCATGCCAGTGGTGCCACTGGTGAAATGCATGGCGGCGGGTTCGTCCGGATCATAGGCGCCGTCAGTTCCGTCGGCGGCCACAGGTTCGCTACCGTCGGCACCGGCGAGAAGCTGGCCGTCCCCGAACACGACGACCGCTGGCGGCTTGGCCACCCCGGCCGCGATGCGGCTGAACCGTTCGTTCATCTGCTCGCTGAGGAACGCGATGCCCGCTCCCGACTTCTCCATCTGGTACTTCAGCGCCACCGGGGGAAGCAGCGGGTTGACCGGAAGTACGACATTCCCGCTACGGATCGCGCCATAGTAAGCGATCACATAGTCCTGGTCGAGAAGCGAGCCAACCGCGACAACCGTCCGCTGGCCTCCGGTGAGCTGGCGGATTCGCTCCGCACACCTCGTGACCGCAGCATCCAGTTCGGCGTAGGTCGTCGTGCGCTCGCCCACCCGTATCGCCACCCGATCCGGGTGGGTCACCGCGGAACGCGCGAGGACCTGGTCCATCCGCAGGGAGGGATAGTCGATCGTATCGGCGCGAGTCACGACGTCTGCCTGCTGAGTATCAGCCATCGCGGGCCTCCGTGAAGGCGCGTGTCGCGGGAAATGCCATTTCTTCGACCCTTCGTCGGCAGTTGTCATAGTCGCCGGTCCGCACATTTGACGGCCTGCGCAAGGAATCGTCCCAATGATATTGGCACGGGCCACTCAAGGAGGGCTCAAGCAGTGGTCATGTGGATACATTGCTCGTTTAGTGCAATCGCCATTCTCGACTGCGCGTCGAGGGCAATCCGCGAGACTCATAAACTATGACCGTTATGACCAGGCTCCGTTCCGCGCCGGCTCCTGAAGTGATCGAGGTCGCGGAGAACGTCTATGCGTACACCCAGCCTCACGGCGGGTGGTGCCTGAACAACGCGGGCGTGCTGGCCGGGTCAGACGGGACTGTCGTCATCGACACGGTGGCCACCGTGCAACGTGCCGCGAAGCTGCGCGAGTCGATCGAGCGCATCGGCGCCGACCCGGTACGGACCGTGGTGAACACACATCATCATGGCGACCATACGTTCGGCAACGATGCCTTCGGGCCGGTCACGATCGTTGCCCATCGCGCGGCCCGCGCCGAGATGGCGGCGAGCGGACTGGGTCTCACCACACTATGGCCCGAGGCTGACTGGGGTGAAGTCCGGCTGACGCTGCCCAACCTGACGTTCGAAGGGCGGCTTACCGTGTACGTCGACGACCGCCGCGCCGACCTTATTCACGTAGGGCCGGCCCACACCACAAACGACGTCGTGGTATGGCTGCCCGCCGAGCGCGTGCTGTTCGCGGGCGATGTGCTGATGTCCGGGGTTACGCCGTTCAACCTGATGGGTTCGGTGAGCGGTGCCCTTCGCGCCATCGGCGAGCTGCGCGATCTTGACCCGCAGACGATCGTGTGCGGTCACGGCCCGGTCGCCGGCCCGGAAGTACTCGAGCAGACGACCGCCTATCTGCGGTGGATCCAGCAACTGGCGTCCTACGGTACCGGCCAGGGGCTGAATCCGCTGCAGACGGCACGCGAAGCCGACCTCGGCGAGTTCGGTGCTCTGATCGACCGCGAACGCGTGGTGGGAAATCTCCACCGGGCGTACGCCGAGATCGAAGGCGGCGAACTAGGCCGCCCGCTCGACGTCGGCAAGATCTTCGGCGAGATGATCGACTACAACGGCGGCATTCTCCCCGAATGCCTGGCGTAGCCAATCCAGGGGTGGCCGAGCCGAGCGGCCTCGGCTCGGCCATTATTCATTTAGTCGCGGTTCCAGGTGTAGAAGGGCTTCAGCAGCTCGATTCCCAGCGCATCCGGCGCATACGGGGTCATGTACTTCCGGAGCGCCTGGTCGAGCTCACGGAAATCGGCGGCATCCTTTTCCTCACGAAGCCGCTGGATGAAGTCCTCGTCCGACTGCACCAGATGCAGGCAGATGCCTTGGTATTCGAAGAGGTCACGACGACGCACGCCGATTCGCCGAGGCAGCGCGGTCTCCTGGTCGGTGTGGGTGAAGATGCGTGTCACCTCGGCGACGTCGCGAGGATCGATCTTCCGGATCATTAGCGTCTGGTGTAGGGGCATCGTGCATCCTTAGCTGATTGTCGAGAGGAACTGGCTGAGCCGACCGTCAGGTGAACAGCGCCGCGAGGTGCGCGGGTGCCTCGGTCGCCGCCCACTCGCGCGTCCGCCCCAGCACCGCCGGGGTAACCTCGAAACACTTGCTGGCCGGGTTGCCCAGATCGAACGGCGGCGGGATATAGGGCGCCTGGCGCAGTTCGGCGAACAGCCGCTCAGCCGCCTGGCCCGGGGACAAGGCACCGGATTCGACCGCCTGGCAGGTCTGCCGCGTGAGGGTGAGCAGGGCGGTCACGTCTCGTCCGACCGGGACGGGCAGGCCGGGCGTGTCGGTCTTCTCCAAGGCGCGGAGTACCTGATCGTCCCGGGTCTGGAGGAAGGTGCGGAGGCCCTTCTGCATGGTCACGGTCGGCAGGATGCTGACCACCTTCCACACGCGGGTCACCGCGTTCCACAGGTCGTAGTCACGGAATCCGACGAAGGAGCAGTACACAAGGTCGTCGTGCACGTCGAACAGGCCCTGCTGCACGCCGTCCACGAGGGCGAAGCGCTCGGCGGACCAGTCGCCGTCGCGGGCCGCTTCGATGAGCCGCCAGGCGAGCACGTTGATGACCTCGAGCGTGTTGCCCATGCCGCGGGAGTACAGCGCGTCGATGAAACCCGCCGCATGCGCCGTCAGGCAGAAGCGGTCGCCCACGGTCGCCGTTGAGGAGTACTGCAAGCGGTCGGTGCGGATCCAGGGCCGTATCGCCTTCGCGGCGGCGAACTGCTCGGCGATGTCCGGGAAGCGGTCGAGGAAGTCACTGAATTCCTGCCCCGGATCACAGTCGGGTCTGGGGTACCGGCGCTCGTCCAGCGTCAGCCCGACGCTGCACAGCGGATTACGGGATCCCTCGTGGTTGTCGAACGGAATGACCCACAGCCAGCCGCCGTCGAAGACATGATGCAGGGTGCCGCTGTGCCACGGAAGGGGCTTCTTATGTGACCTGGCCGCGGTGACCTCGTCGTAGGGCTTGACGTCCACCATGTGGGTGAACAGTGCGCGGGAGTGCGTGCGGGCCCGGGTGGGTTCCTCACGCAGGCCGAAGGCCGAGGCGACTGGTGAGCGGTAGCCGCTGGCGTCCACGACGTAGCTGGCGTGGAACTCGTCGCCGCGGTCGGAACGGAGGAGAACGCCCCGATCGGGGACGATCTTGATGTCGTTGATCCGTGTACCGGTGCGCGGCTCGGCGCCGTTACGGACGGCAACGTGGTACAGGTAGGCATCGATGTCCTGCCGGAACATGTGGGTTTCGGTCCCTTGGCGCTCCGAGATCACGAGCTGGTTGATCTGCTCGGGATCCTGCGGATGGCCCTCGCGGTGGTACACGAAGCCGAAGTTCTGCTTCCGGCCGCACATCAGGCTGACCTGGTCATAGATGTTGCGGAAGCTGGACAGCTTGTCGATCTCGGGAACCTGGTACCGCTCGGCGACGATCTTGGTCACCGTCGACGTGTACGGGATCGTAGATTCTCCCACCGCGAACCGCGGATGCGTACCCGCGTCGATCAGCAGGACCTTGACGCCGTTGCGCGCGAGCACCGCACCGAGCATGCTGCCGGCCAGGCCCGCGCCGAGGATCGCCACGTCGTAACGGTCGCCGGAAGGTGACCGGTGCGAAGTCGTGTTCATGCTTACTTCCTTCCAATTACCGCCGAAGCATCGGCGGCGCCCGGACCACAGCGTCCAGACGCCGCCCGATGATCATCCGACCCTCGACACCTCATCAGCCGCGGCGCCGGCCTCCACATCCGGCACTGGAATGCCGTGCGGGTTGGCGGACGCGCCACGGATGGCCTTGACGAGCAGGCAGGCCGCGGCGCCGACGAACAGCGCGCAGGCAGTGAGGACCAGCGTGGGCTTCATCGCGTTCACGTATCCGTGATCAAAGACCTCGGCGCCCACCGCCTGGATGTGGCTGGCGATGCTCGCGGGTACGCCCTTGAACGCCTGGGCATCCCCGGTCTGACCGGCTCCGACCTGCAGGCCCTTGCTGCTGGCATGGGCGAAGCCCGCGACGAACTTGGCACGGAAGACCGGGGGGACGGCTCCGGAGAACCGCGCCGCCTCAGTGCCCAGTGAGGTGGCGAGCTGGGTCTGGAGGACCGCGCCGATCACTGCTCCAGCCAGCACCGAGCCAACCTGCCGAAGCGCGTTGCTGACCCCGGAGGCCGCGCCGGACAGGCTCAGCGGCACGTTGCGCATGATCTCGGCGGCCATCGGCGAGAAGGTGCAGCCGACGCCCAGTCCCATGAGGAACAGCGGCCCGACAACCGCGGTCCAGCTCTTGCCGATGCCGACGGCGCTCATCAGCCAGAGCATGCTGCCGCCGTACGCCGACAGCCCGGCGATCAGGATGTACTTCGCGCCGAGCTTCTCGGCGAGTACCCCGGCCGGCCCGGCCGTGACCATCGCCCCCAGGGCCAGGGCGAGCAGTACCAGCCCGGCCTTGAGCGCGCTGAAGCCCAGCACCGACTGCAGATAGATGGTCATCGGCAGGAAGAGCCCGATGACGCCGAACATGACCGCCACCCCGACGAAGTTCATCACCGAGAAGTTGCGGTCCCGGAACAGGACGAACGGCAGCAAGGGCTCATTGTCCTGCTGGCTGCGCTGCTGTACCAGGAAGCCCACGAACAGCACGACGGCCGCGCCGATCAGTACCCAGATCCATCCGTTCCACGCGTACTTCTGCCCCTCTGTCAGCGCGTAGACCAGGCAGAATAGCGAGGCGGTGGCGAGCACCACCCCGGTAATGTCGAACCGGTGCCGCTGTGAGGGCGGCACGGCGGGGATGATGGCCGGTCCGGCGATGAGCACCAGGATGCCGAGCGGGACATTCACGTAGAAGACCCACCGCCAGCCCACCTCGGTGACCAGCACGCCGCCAACGGTCGGCCCGACCGCACCGGACAGGCCGGCCACCGCACCCCAGATACCCAGCGCGATTCCGCGCGTCTCGTGCGGAAACGTTTCCACGATGATCGACATCGTCTGCGGCAGCAGCAACGCCGCTCCGCCGCCCTGGATGGCACGGAAGGCGATCAGCTCACCCGGGTTCTGCGCCAGGCCGCAGGCCAGGCTGGCGAGCGTGAACACCGCTATCCCGGCCAGGAACAGCATCTTTTTCCCCCGCAGGTCGCCCAGGCGGCCGGCGGTAATCATGAGAACCGCCAGAACCAGCGTGTAGGCGTTGATGACCCACAGCACCTGATCCAGCGACGCGTGCAGCTTGTCGACCATCTGCGGTATCGCCACGTTCACGATCGTCAGGTCGATCAGCGTCATGAAGAACCCGATGGACAGGATCGTCAAGATCGCCCATGGGTTGCCTCGGAGCTTGCTCACAATTTCTCCCTGTTCGTATACACGTCAGAACTCGGGCGTCCGTCTCGACGCCGGCCGTTGCTCAGCCATCCCAGATCGGAGGGACGATCATCGGCTCGTGCTCGAGTGCGCCAAGCGATCCCCGGAAGAAGATCAGGGGTTCCTGGTTGTGGCGCGGCACCCCGAGCTCCCGAACCTCGCCCAGGAAGATGGTGTGGTCGCCGCCATCGAATTCGTTGACGGTCGTGCAGGCCATAAAGGCCAGTGCGTCGCTGAGGATAGGCACCCCGCCTACCGCGCGATGGTGCGCCACCTCATTGAACGACGCAGTCTGCTTCCCCGCGAAGGCCATGGCCAGCCGTTGCTGACGCCCGGCGAGGAAGTTCACCGCGAACATGCCGGATTCCTCCAGCAGCGAGCGGAGCCGGGACTGCTTGTGCAGGCAGAACAGCACCAGCGGCGGGTCGAGCGAGACAGAGGTGAAGGAGTTCACCGTCGTCCCGTCCGCCCGGCCGTTCACGCCGGTGGTGATCACAGTTACGCCGGTCACGAACAGACCGCAGACATTCCGCAGCATCCGGCCGTCGATCCGCTGGTCAACGCGGGACTCCACGCGCGAGTCCAGGCGGGATTCGACGCGTGGCGGCTGGGTCGCAGGAACGGTCACGAGAATTCTCCTAGAGATCAAGTTTCGTGGCTGTGTACCGGTGAGCCGTTGGCGGCGCGGTCGGCCTAGAATGCCTTCTTGCCGCGCAGGCCGGCCTTGATCACGCCGGACACCAGCGCGCGACCGAGCGGCCGCACTTCCGCTGGCGACCGGGTGCTGGCCCAGAGCATGAACTTGGCCATGTCCGGCGTGCTCGGTGCGACGAAGCGTGTGTCCGCGTTTTCCCACCGGAAGGCCGGCCCGGACAGGCCCGGTTCGGCGAGCATCCTGGAGATGGCTTCGGCCGCCGATTCCGCGTCGAGCACGTCGGCCTCGTACTTCTCGCAGGTCTCTGCCATGCCTTCGAGGATGTTCTTGAACGCGTGGCTTTCCGGCCACCACAGCCCGGTATGCGGTGCCTTCTCGAGTTCCTTGAAGTGCCGCTCGTCACCGTCGAAGAGATAGCCGAGCCGGGCCCGGACCAGCCGCAGGCTGCCGTGTGCCAGGAAGGCTCCCCAGACCCGGAACACCGCATTCCACAGCTTGAAGTCCGAGAAGGAGATGAACGAGCTGTTGACCATCAGATCGTTGTGGTAAAGCAGGCCACGCTCCAGGCTGTCGACGTACTGGAAGCGCTCGACCGAGAAGTCGTCGTCCTTGAGCGCCTCCAGCAGCCGGCTGGTCAGTGCGTACACGACCTGGAACGTGTTGCTGAGGCCGAAGGAGTACAGCGGGTCGATGAACCCCGCCGCGTGAGACATCAGGCACCAGCGATAGCCGATCGAGTGCTTCGAGGAGTACTGCAGCCGGTCGGTGGAGACCCACTCACGGACCCTGGCCGCACCCTCGAACTGACGCTTGATCGCGGGGTAGAGGTCCAGGAACTGCTGCCATTCCTCCTCCGGTGTCATGTCGGCCGGCTTGGGGTACGTCCGCTCGTCGATGGTGAGGCCGACACTGCACAGCGGGTTGATCGAGCGTGGGTAGTTGTTGAACGGGATGATCCAGAACCAGCCGCGGTCGATCAGATGGTGCAACGTGCCGTTGTTCCACGGCGCCGGCGGCCGCTCCCGCTTCGGCCAGTCGATGACCTCGTCGAACGGCTTGACCCCGACGAAGTGGGTGAACATCGAACGTGAGTGGTGCTTGAAGCGGGCTGGCTTGTCTCGCAGGTCGAACTTCTGCGCCAGCAGTGAACGAAAGCCACTGGCATCGATCAGGTACCTGCCGCGGAACACCTCGCCGTTCTGTCCGGTAACGGTGACGCCGTCGTCGTCGAAGTCCACATCGGCCGCCCGCCAGTTCTGCCGGAGGATACAGCCGTACTTGGCGGCGACGTGGAAGTAGTGGGCGTCGCTGTCCTGCCGGTACAGATGGCTTGCCCTGGTGATCAGCTTGGGCACCACGTAGATGGTGGACTCGTTCGGGTCGGGCTCCCGGCCCCGCTGATGCTTGACGAATCCGAAACTCTGCTTCTGACCGTGGAAGGGACCGATGTGCTCGTTCGCCGCCTTCACGTCGAACAGGTCCGCCAGTTCGGGGATGTCGAACCGCATCGACAGGATGCGGAGCCACTCGATCAGGTGGGGTGTGGTGGACTCGCCGATCGCGAACCGCGGATGCGACGCGGCGTCCACCAGCGCCACGGTGGCGCCGTGCCGGGCCAGGATCGCGGCGCTGACCGAACCAGCCAGCCCTGATCCCAGGATGACCACGTCACACTGGTGGACTTTGCCGGAGCCGCTGGCCTGACCCGTTCCGTTGACCTTGCTGGGCATTGACGTATTACCTTTCTTCTTATCCATGTCGTCTCAGCGCCGCGCCTCGGCGTACTGCTTGGCGTGACCGAGGGTCGTCCGGCTGTTGGTGCTGAGCGAATTCCTGACCAGCTCCTTGGCCTCCTGGACGCTGGCCGTGTCGCCGAGGACCTTGGTGATGTTCGCGGTGTTGATCACCACGGTGTGGTGGGAAGTCGCGAGGACGTCTTCGCCGTCCTCCTCGAGCTGCCAGTAGCCGGTGTGCAGGTTCATCAGCGCGGGCAGGGTCACCTGCTTGTAGGCGATCTTCCGGTGCGGGAAGCAGACACGCACCGATTTGGTGGTATGGGTCGAGCCGTCACGCGCGCGAGTGTCCATCTCCAGGACTTGCAGGCCCGGGCTCTCCTCCTCCAGATTCACCCGCGCGACATGCGGCAGCCGCTCCTCCCAGAGCTGTGCCTCGTTGAGGAAGTCATAGACGTCCTTGGGCGAACCGCCGATCCGCACCGTGTCGGCGAACGAGACCAGACGCCCGGTCGATCCATGGCCGAGCTCGGCGTTGGCCTTGAGGGCTCCTAGTTCCGAAAGGCTGTTGCGGTCGACCGCCTGGTCGATCCAGACGAGGTCGCCTGGATCGTCGTTGATCGCCCGGTAGTCGTGCAGGAGCCGTACCCGGCACGACTCCGCCGTGACCGGCTCTATCACCCAGGCGCCACCCATGGCAGCCACGGGGGGTGCGGAGACCTCCTGGCGGAACTCGATCCGCATAGCCTGCGGATCCAGCACACGGCGGGATGTCCAGCTCTTCACCTCGCCGTTGGCGGTGGCCCAGATCCGGATTCGCTCCTCCCGGCCGGAACGCTCGACGTAGTCGACGTAAACCGTTGGCGGGAAGAGGCGCGGCCAGTTCTCGACCTCCGCGATGAGCCGATAGACATCCGCCGCCGGCGCTTGCACGGTAATCTCGTGCTCCACCTCGCGGAGTTCCTGCTTTGCCATCCTCGTTATCCTTTCGCGGCGTTGTGGCGCGGAAAACTGGCCGGGCCTCACAGCCGGCCATGGGGCAACAGCCGGACCTGAGTACCGGGCTCCGCGGAGGGTTAGGAAGCATTGCGCAGGCGCATGACACCACATGACGAAGAAACCATGCATAACCTGGAGTTTGACGGCTCCGTAGCCGCCTGTGCCGCGGAATAATTACCTGAAATCCGCGTCTGGGCACAATCCGCCCGTCACATAAAAGCGTGACAGGCACTGATGGCCATGTCAAGGCCCAGCAGCGGTTATATCGCGGCCAGATCGACAACCGCGCCCGGTTACGCGAATTTCCTACCGCGATTCGAGTGTCCTGCTAGCGGGACTATAGGTCGCCTAGCGGATATCGAGCGTCTCTCAAACGGCGCTGTAGGTCGCATAGTGATGCTTACCAGCGACGCATCCTTTCCCAGGAGGCCAGCTGATGACAGCAATATCCGAGACGAGAACAGACCTCACCGACACCGATATCGAACTGCTTAACGCCTATTGGCGTGCGGCCAACTATCTGTCGGTGGGACAAATTTACCTGCTCGACAACCCGCTGTTGCGGGAGCCGTTGCGGCCGGAGCATATCAAGCCGAGATTGCTTGGACACTGGGGCACCACGCCGGGGCTGAACCTGCTGTACACCCATATGAACAGGCTGATCAAGGCGCATGATCTGAACGCGATCTTCATTACCGGGCCTGGGCACGGCGGCCCCGGACTTGTGGCCCAGGCTTATCTGGAGGGCACCTACGGCGAGGTGTATCACCATATCGACCAGAACGAAGACGGAATGCGGACCCTGTTCCGTCAGTTCTCGTTCCCTGGCGGCATTCCCAGCCATGTCGCGGCCGAGACTCCCGGCTCCATCCACGAGGGCGGCGAGCTGGGATACGCGCTCGTGCACGCTTACGGTGCCGCGTTCGACAATCCCGACCTGCTGGTGTGCTGCGTAATCGGCGACGGTGAGGCGGAGACGGGACCGCTGGCGGCGAGCTGGCACTCCAACAAGTTCATCGATCCGGCGCGGGATGGCGCGGTGCTCCCGATCCTGCACCTGAACGGCTACAAGATCGCGAATCCGACCGTCCTGGCCCGAATACCCGAATCCGAGCTGGTGAGCCTGCTCGAAGGATACGGCCACACGCCTTACATAGTTTCCGGAGATGACCCCGCTGAGGTTCACCGGGCATTGGCGGGAGCGCTCGAGGCGGCCTACCAGCAGATCACGCTGATCCAGCAGGAGGCCCGGCTCGGCCAGTCCAACGGCCGTCCATTGTGGCCGGCCATCGTGCTGCGCACGCCGAAGGGCTGGACCGGACCGCGTGAGGTGGATGGACACCAGGTCGAGGGCAGCTGGCGGTCACACCAGGTTCCGCTGGCCGACGTCCGCGCCAACCCCGGGCACCTCGCTCAGCTCGAGCAGTGGATGCGCAGCTACCGGCCGGAGGATCTGTTCGACGCGACCGGAATGCTGGTCGAGTCGCTGGCGGAACTCCCGCCGCGCGGCGACCGCCGGATGAGCGCGAATCCGAACGCCAACGGCGGCCTGTTGTTGCAGGATCTCCGGCTACCGGACTTCCGCAAGTACGCGGCGGAGGTCACCGGACCCGGCTCGGTCGACAGCGAGCCCACCCGGGTGCTCGGGGCCTGGGTGCGCGATGTGATCGCGGCCAACCAGTCGAACTTCCGGGTGTTCGGTCCCGATGAGACCGCATCGAACCGGCTCACGGCGGTGTTCGAAGTCACCGACCGCACGTGGAGCGCCGAGCTGCTGGACGGCGACGACAACCTGGCGCCGACCGGCCGGGTCATGGAGATCCTTTCCGAGCACCTGTGCCAGGGATGGCTCGAGGGCTATCTGCTCACCGGGCGCCACGGGCTGTTCAGCTGCTACGAGGCGTTCATCCACATCATCGACTCGATGTTCAACCAGCACGCCAAGTGGCTCAAGGTGTCGCGTAGCATCCCGTGGCGCAGGCCCGTCGCATCGCTGAACTACCTGCTGACCTCGCACGTGTGGCGGCAGGACCACAACGGCTTTTCGCACCAGGACCCCGGCTTCCTCGACCATGTAGTGAACAAGAAGGCCGAGATCATCCGGATCTACCTGCCACCGGACACCAACACCCTGCTGTCCACGGCGGATCACTGCCTCCGCTCGCGCGACTACATCAACGTGATCGTGGCCGGGAAGAACCCCAGTCCGGTCTGGCTGCCGATGGACCAGGCCATCGCCCACTGCACCCGTGGAATCGGGATCTGGGACTGGGCCAGCAACAACGGCAAAGCCGAGCCGGATGTGGTGCTGGCCTGCGCGGGGGACATCCCGACACTGGAGACGCTGGCCGCCGTCGACCTGCTCCGGCAGCACCTGCCCACGCTACGCGTACGGGTGGTCAACGTGGTGGACCTGATGCGCCTTCAGCCGGAAAGCGAGCACCCGCACGGGCTGGCCGACCGGGAATTCGACGCGCTGTTCACCAGCCGGCAGCCGGTCGTCTTCGCCTTCCACGGCTACCCGTGGCTCATCCACCGGCTCACCTACCGGCGCACCAACCACAACAACATCCACGTGCGCGGATACAAGGAAGAAGGCACCACCACCACGCCATTCGACATGGTCATGCTCAACGATGTCGACCGGTATCACCTGGTCATCGACGTCATCGACCGCGTGCCAGGACTGGCTATCGCCGAGGCCGCGCTGCGCCAGCAGATGGTCGACACCCGCCTCGGGATCCGGAACTACACGCGCGAGCACGGGGAGGACCCGCCGGAGATCACCGAATGGGCCTGGCCGTACAGCCGCTGACAGGCCAGTCGCTAGGTAAGCCAACCACCCGCAGAGGATGAGATGGACGATCTCGCGCGCGCATGGCGCACACAACTAGGCGGGCTGAAGCCCCGGGTCGTGCTTACCGATGGCGACGACCCGCGGACGGCCGAAGCGGCACGGCTGCTGGCCGCCACCACGCCGGTAACGCCGGTGGTGTTGTCCGATAGCCTTCGCGCGGGCGGCGGAGTGCAAGTGCTCTCCCCCGGGGCCGCGGCCGGCGACCCCGGGATCGCCGACTGCATCGAGGCGGCGCTTTCCAGTCGTCGCATGTCCGCGCGCGATCGAGGCGTTCTGGCCCGTGACCCGCTGTACGTCGGGGCCGCGGCGGTCCGGGCGGGCCTCGCCGACGCATGCGTCGGCGGATCCGCCCGGCCCACGGCCGACGTAATCCGCGCCGGAATCCGGATCATCGGCCTGGCCGCGGGGGTCAGCACCGTGACAAGCTGTTTCCTCCTCGTGCTACCGGACGGCCGGGTGTTCGCCTACGCGGATTGCGCGGTGGTCCCGGAGCCGGACACGGCACAGCTATCCGATATCGCGCTGTCCACGCGCCGTACGTTCGCGGAGCTGACCGGGCGGACGCCCGTGGTGGCCATGCTGTCGTTTTCCACCAAGGGCAGCGCGGATCATCCCATGGTGGACCGGGTCCGCGCCGCGACCGAGCTGATCCGGACACGCTCGCCGGAGCTGCTCGTGGATGGGGAGCTTCAGTTCGACGCCGCGTTCGCCGAGGCGGTGGCGGCCCGGAAGGCACCTGCTTCACCGGCGGCGGGCCGGGCGAACGTATTCATTTTCCCGAACCTCGACGCGGCCAACATCGCGTACAAGATCACTGAACGCCTCGGGCATGCCACCGCCATAGGCCCGATCCTGCAAGGGCTGGCCGCCCCGATGAACGACCTGTCCCGTGGCTGCAGCGCAGACGACATCGTCAGCGTCGCTCTGGCCAGCGCTGTCCAGGCGTCCCAGCGGCCCGCTCTGGTCGGACACTAGCTAGGAAGCGCGAGCTGGCTACGAACCCTTTTTCGTAGTCAGCTCGAGCAGCTCGCCCAGGTCATATTCTGCCCGGCCTGGAGTCCCGTATCTGGAAAGCTTGCCGCGACTCGCCCACTTCCTGATCGTCGCCTCCGACACGCCCGCCGCGAGCGCGGCGAGCTGCGAAGGCACCGACGTCGTCCGGCTGAGCTGGCGGGCAAGTTGGAGCCACTGGCGTGCCTGCCAGACATGTCCCCCGGCACAGTGCACCTCCAGCGAGGACGACGTACCGCCCCCGGCGCGGGCCAACGTCAGCGGAAGGTCGCAGCCCTCGGCCACGCACCGTCCGAGCTCGACATCCACCAGCGGGCCACCACTGGCCCGGCGCGCGTCCGCCGCCACGGTCACGAGTTCCTCGGCGAAGCAGAGCCCCGCTGGATGACCGAGCAGCCAGTCGATGTGGCCGGACAGGAACGCCGTCAGGTCACGGACGTCGCGGCGCCTGGGCCTAGTGGTCCCGCGCTCGTCGGCGACCAGCCCGGACCACGAGGCGAGCACCGCGACGATGTCGCGCCGGGCGTTGGCGACCGGTTCGCACAGTGGCAGTCCCGCAGCCCTTCTGTCCCCCGGCTTCTGGGTGAACGCGGGCGGGAAACGAACGAGAAGCGACTCACAGTACTGGTACAGCTCAGGCAGTTCCCCAAGGTCGCGACGCAGCCGGTCATGGCAGGCGGGACACACCACCAGCGCGTTCTGCGCTGCCCGCTGGCACGCTCGCAGCCCGCACCCAAGCGACCCGGGCCGGCTGTCGCTGCGCTTGTCGGGAACCGGCAACGCGGTAATCCTCCGAACTCCCGGCTCAGTAGTTGCCCAGACCGCCACAGACGTTGATCGCCTGCGCAGTGACGGACGCGGCAGTGTCGCTGACCAGGTAGCCGACCATCCCCGCCACCTCTTCGGGAGCGGAGTAACGGCCGAGCGGGATCTTGGCCTGGAAACGCTCGAGGATATTGTCCTCGGTGACGTTGTAGTAAGCCGCGTAGCCTTGGCGTACCCGTTCCGCCAGCGGCGTTTCGACGTACCCGGGGCAGACCGCGTTCACGGTCACGCCCGTCTTGGCCAGTTCCAGCCCAAGCGCCTTGGTGAACCCGACCACGCCGTGCTTGGCGGCGGAGTACGGCGCGCCGAATATCACGCCTTGCTTACCACCGGTCGAGGCGATGTTGACGATCCGGCCCCAGCCGTTCTGCACCAGCTTCCCGGTATTGAGTACTTCGCGGGTCATCAGGAATACGCTGTTCAGGTTGGTGTCGATTACGTCGTACCAGACGTCGTCGCTGATCTCGGCGGTCACGCCGCCGCCGCTGCGGCCGGCATTGTTGACCAGGACATCGATGTGCCCGTACTGTTCCACCGCGCCACCGACAAGCTTCCTGACATCCTCGAGGCGGCGGATATCCGCGGCGATCCCCGCCGCGTCGAATCCGCGCTCGCGCAGCCCGGTGACCGTTGAGCTCACGGCTTCACCGTTCCGTGCGCAGATGAAGACCTTGAGCTTCTGGCTGGCCAGATTCTCGGCAATCGCCAGACCGATTCCGCTTGTCCCGCCAGTTATCAGCGCGACCCGCTGCCCGTTCACCGTCATAGCGCCTGCTCCTTCCGATGCCTACATCCGTAGTGTCATCCGGACGTCTCCGGCGACGGTCAAGGCGGGGTCGACTCGGCTGGACCATAGCGTGCCTTGAGGGAAACCCCATTGCATGCCGATAAGACGATCCTGTCCCCTGACCTTGGGGGCGACGGGACAAGTCCGAGCGTACGGACGCCGAAATATCTGCGCGGGAAACGAGATGCGATGAGTTCTTCGGAATATGGCATGATCAGGCAATCCGCCTACGGCGTCGAACCCTGGTGCATCCGGGAGAGCAGCCTGGACCTGGATGTGCTGGCACAAAGCGAGTCGGTCTTCGCGCTCTCCAATGGCCACATCGGGCTCCGCGGCAATCTGGACGAGGGGGAACCGCACGGATTGCCGGGCACCTACCTCAACTCTCTGTATGAACTCCGGCCGCTGCCGCACGCTGAGCGAGGATACGCATACCCGGATTCCGCACAGACGATCATCAACGTGACCAACGGCAAGCTGATCCGCCTGCTCGTCGATGACGAGCCGTTCGACGTCCGTTACGGGACCTTGAATTTCCATGAGCGGGTGCTCGACTTGCGGACCGGCACTCTGTCCAGGCAGGTGGTGTGGACGTCGCCGGCCGGAAGGCAGGTGCGGATCATCTCGGTGCGGCTCGTCTCGCTGACCCAGCGCGCCGTCGCGGCGATCTCCTACACCGTGGAACCCGTGTACGAACCGCTGCGGCTGTGCGTGCAATCCGAACTCGTAGCCAACGAGGCGCTCCCCCATCCCGGCGATGATCCCCGGACGGCGGCGGCGCTGGATTCACCACTAATCAGCGAGGAACACCTCGCGACCAGAGACGATCAGTTCCGGGTCGTCCTGGTGCACCGGACGGCCCACAGCGGCCTGCAGCTCGCCTCCAGCATGGCACACGAAATAGAGGGCACGGAGACCATGCGCGTGCACACCGAGGCGTTCCCCGATCTCGGCCGCTGCACGGTCGCCGCTCAAGTCCGGCCGGGAACGCGCCTGCGGATCGTGAAGTACGTAGGCTATGGCTGGTCCGGCCAGCGATCCCGGACCGCGCTCAAAGCTCAGGTCGCCGGCGCGCTCGCGGATGCCAAGCTCACCGGCTGGGATGGTCTGCTGGCCGAGCAACGGCGGTATCTCGACGAGTTCTGGGCCGGCGCTGACGTGGACGTCGATGGTGATCCCGAGATCCAGCAGGCCGTGCGATTCGGGCTGTTCCACCTCCTCCAGGCCGGAGCCCGTTCGGAGAGCCGTCCGATCGCGGCCAAAGGACTGACCGGTACCGGCTATGACGGGCACACGTTCTGGGACACGGAGACGTTCGTGCTTCCGGTCCTCACCTATACGCACCCGCAGGCGGCCGGAAACGTGCTCCGCTGGAGGCACATGGTGCTGCCGGAGGCGCGGGAACGAGCGGCCGCTCTCGGGCTGGCTGGTGCGGCGTTTCCGTGGCGGACGATCCGGGGCCAGGAGTGCTCGGGTTACTGGCCGGCCGGAACCGCCGCGTTCCACATCAACGCCGACATCGCCGATGCGATGCTCCGGTATGTCGATGCGGCCGAAGACACGGATTTCGAGCGCGAGGCAGCACTTGACGTGTTCGTCGAGACTGCGCGGTTGTGGCGCGGCCTGGGCCATTACGACATCAGGGGGAAGTTCCGCATCGACGGCGTGACCGGGCCGGACGAGTACAGCGCGACGGCTGACAACAACACATACACGAACCTGATGGCCCAGCAGAACCTCGACGTGGCCGCGGACACATGCATGCGGTACCCCGATGGGGCGAAGCGCCTCGGCGTCACCGAGGATGAGATGGCCGCGTGGCGCGCCGCCGCCGAGGCCATGACGATTCCGTTCGATGATCAGCGTGGTGTTCATCAGCAGCACGAGGCCTTCACTGAGCATGCCGAGTGGGACTTCGCCGGCACTCCGGCGGAGAAATACCCGCTGCTCCTCCATTACCCGTACTTCGAGCTGTACCGCAAGCAAGTGGTGAAACAGGCCGACCTTGTGCTCGCCATGCACCTGCGCGGCGACGCGTTCACCGCCGAGCAGAAGGCGCGGAACTTCGCGTACTACGAGGCGCGGACCGTGCGGGACTCCTCGCTGTCCGCGTGTACTCAGGCGGTGCTCGCGGCCGAGACCGGACACCTCGAGCTGGCGCACGACTACCTGGCCGAGGCAGCGCTGATCGATCTCCAGGACACCCACCGCAATACCAGCGACGGATTGCACATGGCCGCCCTGGCCGGGGCGTGGATGGCCCTGGTCGCGGGCTTCGGCGGGATGCGCGCCGCCGACGGCAGGCTCTCATTCCGGCCCCAGCTGCCGTCAAGCATCAGCCGGCTGGCTTTCCGGATGCGCTATCGCGATCGCAAGATCCGCCTCACCATCCTGCACGGCTCGGCGCGTTACGAACTGCTTGACGGTGAACCGCTGGAGATCACCCATCATGGTCAGCAGGTGCTGCTGGACGGCAAGCCGGTCGTACGTGGCATCCCGCCGGTGACCCCGTCCCTTCCGCTCCGGCAACCAGAGGGCCGTGCGCCGGTTCCGCACGCTCGTGAGCTGCAGGCCGTAGGAATCCTTGCCGATGCAGCGCCCGACCTGGCGGCCGGGTTACCGCACGGCCCGCAGCACCACCGCGGCGTTGAAGCCGCATCTGCCGCGGGCCAGCACCAGCGCGGCGGTCACCGCCGCGCTGGTGCGAGGCCGGCCGATCACCAGGTCGAGGCCGTAGTGTTCGGGGACTTCGCTGGTCGCGGCGGTGGCCGGTATGCACCCGTCCCTGATGGACAGCGCCGCGGCGGCGACGTCGAGCGGTCCACCGCCAGCGTAGAGTCGTCCGGTAAGCGTTTTCGGTGCGGTGACCGGCACCGATCGCGGCCCGAAGACGGAGCTGATCGCCGCGGCTTCCGCCCGGTCGAGTTCTGGCACCCCCGCGGCGTCGGCGAACACGACGCTCACCTCCCCGGGCTCGAGACCGGCATCGGCCAGCGCTAGTTCCATCGCCCGCGGCAACGCCGGACGCCGTCCCGAGCCGGCGGGCGGGTCGAAGGTGGACGCGTAACCCGCGATCTCGCAGTACACCTGGCTCGCGCCGCGGCCAGCGGCGGCGTCGGCGTCCTCCAAGACCAGGAGCGCCCCGCCCTCGCCCGGCAGGAATCCGCAGGCGGTGCCGTCAAACGGTCGGTACGCCCGGCGCGGATCCCGATCGCGGCTGACCATCCCGCCGGACAGTTGTGATATCCAGCCCCATGGGTCCAGCGCCGAGTCAACGCCCCCAGCCAGGACGAGCTTGGTGCCGCGGCGGACCGTGCGCCGCGCCTGGCCGATGGCGTCGAGCCCGCCGGCTTGTCCGGCCACCAGAGTGGTGTTCGGGCCACGCATCCCATTGCGGATCGCGATCTGCCCGGTGTTCACCGCGTAGAACCAGGCGTACGCTTCGTAAACGCTGACCGCCTCCGGTCCCTCGGTCCACAGGTTGCGGAGCTCGCGATGGGTGAACTCGAACCCGCCCAGCGCGTTGGAGGTCACCACGCCCATCTCGTACTCATTCAGCGCGGCCGTTTCAACGCGCGCGTCGGCGAGCGCCCAGTCGGCCGCCACCAGCGCGAGCTGGGTCGACACGTCGGTTTGCAGCCGCATGCGGCCCGGCAGGTATGTCTTCGCGTCGAAGCCGTGGATCTGACCGGCCAGACGGACCGGATACCGGCCGGCGTCGAACCGGGTGATCTCGGTTATGCCGCTACAGCCGCGACGCGTGGCATCCCAGTACTGCCGCACGCCGAGTCCGTTGGGCGCGGCGATGCCCAGCCCGGTCACGTACACCGGCGTGTTCATGATGCTCCCGGGCGCCGCAGCACCATCGCGCTCTGGAATCCGCCGAAGCCGCTGCCGACGGAAAGGACCGTATCGATCCGGGCTTCACGGGCGGTCAGCGGCACATAGTCGAGATCGCACTCGGGATCGGGCTCGTGCAGGTTGGCCGTCGGCGGGATCACGCCGTTCTCGATCGTCAGCGCCGATGCCGCGATCTCGATCGATCCGATGGCACCCAGCGAATGCCCGACCATCGACTTGATCGAGCTCACCGGGGTCCGGTACGCGTGCTGGCCGAGACTGTCCTTGAAGGCAGCCGTCTCATGCCGGTCGTTCTGCTTGGTACCGGCACCGTGCGCATTGATGTAATCGACCGTCGCCGGACCCAGCCGCGCCTCGTCGAGCGCGGCCCGGATGGCTTCGGCCAGCTCGCGGCCGTCGGCCTTCAGCCGGGTCATGTGGTAGGCGTTGCCCCTGGCGGCATATCCGGCTATTTCCGCGTAGACGTGCGCGCCCCGGCCACGAGCCCGCTCGTAGTCCTCCAGTACCAGCATCGCCGCGCCCTCGGCGAGTACGAAGCCGTCGCGCGAGGCGTCAAAGGGCCGGCAGGCATGCTCCGGATCGTCATTGCGTGGCGTGGTGGCCTGAATGGCGTCGAGGCTCGCCACCACGATAGGCGTGATCGGCGCGTCGGAGCCGCCGGTCAGCATCACGTCGGCGGTGCCCTCGGTGATCAGCTCCACGGCGTGGCCGATCGAATCCACGCCCGACGTGCAGCCATTGGACACCAGGACAACCGGTCCCTCGGCGCCCACCTGCCAGGCGATCTCCGCCGGCATGACACCTGGGCTCATATAGTCGAACATGTGCGGCGAAAGCCGTTCGTGCTCGACCAGCCACCACCGGCCGGAATCAGAGAGAGCCAGGTATTCGCGCTCGAGGCTGGTCGTCGCGGCCACGGCGCTGCCAAGGCTGACCCCGACACGCTCCGGCGGCACCGTCGCGAAGTCGAGACCGCTGTCGGCGACAGCCTCGCGGGCGCACACCACGGCCAACTGCGTCGAGCGATCCATGCGCCCGGTCTCACCTGGCGACAATCCCTCGCAGACCGGGTCGAAGTCCGCCTCGGCGGCGACCTGGGACCGGTACGGCGAGGGATCGAAGAACGATATGCGCCTGGTGCCCGTACGGCCCGAGATCAGCAGTTCCCAGAATTGACTCCGGCCGCTTCCCCCAGCGGTCCTTACTCCGATTCCGGTGATGGCGACGCGGCGTTTCACTGCTTTCCTCTCGCCTCAGAGGTCGAGGGTGATGTCATAGGCGACGAGCCACCTGTTGAGCCAGAGCGCCATCTCAAGGCCACCGCGATCGTAGGGCTGGCTTATGCCGCTGTCGGCACGAGACGCCGCCGCCGTGGCCTTGTCCAGGTCCAGCAGCGGCCGGACCGGTGCGTCCGGGTCGGCGAGAACCTCGGCCAGTTCGGTACGGAGTCTTCGCGTATAGGCCGGATCCTGGGTGGCCGGGTACGGGGTCTTGGCCCGCTCCAGGACGGACTCCGGCAGCAAGTCGGCGGCCGCGGCCCGCAGCAGGCTCTTCTCCCGCCCGTCGAAGGACTTCATCCGCCAGGGGACATTGAAGACGTACTCCACCAGGCGGTGATCGCAGAACGGCACCCGTACCTCCAGGCCCACTGCCATGCTCATCCGGTCCTTGCGATCAAGCAGTGTCTGGACGAACCGGGTGAGGTTCAGGTATGTGAGCTCTCGCATACGGCGTTCGCTGTCCGGCTCGCCGGGCAGAACCGGGACCTCGCCCACGGCCTGGCGGTAGCGGACCGCGCGGTTGCCGGGGATGTCGAGCTTGGTGAGCAGCCCGTCGTGGAGCAGGGTCAGGCCGCCGAAATAGCGAGCCGAGCCCGAGGTCAGCCACGGGAACGTGGCCGCTCGTACCGCGCCGGGGTTTGAGAACCAGCGATAGCCGCCGAAGATCTCGTCCGCTGCCTCGCCGGACAGCGCCACGGTCGCATGTTCCTTGATCGCGCGGAACAGCAGGTACAGGGATGGCCACATGTCGCCCCAGAAGGCTGGGGGCAGGTCCGTCGCGCGCAGGACGGCGTCGCGAACCCCGGCATCGGCCAGGGCGGCGGTGTCCAGCAGCACCTCGGTGTGGTCGGCATCAACATGCCGGGCCAGTTCACGGGCATACGGTGCGTCGCGGGTGCCGCGTATCGCATCCGGCTCGAACCGGTCCTCGGCACCGGTGAAGTCCACCGAGAACGACCGGATCCGGCCGTACCCGGCCGCCTTCGCCGCCAGCGCCGTCACGACGGATGAGTCCAGACCGCCGGAAAGCAGCGTGCACAGGGGAACATCGGAGATCATCTGCCGGGCGACGATGTCCTCGAGGAGATCACGGATGGTGCGCACCGTCGCGCCCAGGTCGTCGCGGTGCTCGCGCGCCTCCAGCGCCCAGTAGCGATGCTGGGTCAGGCCGGCCCGGCGCACGCGGACGAGGTGGCCGGGCCGGACCTCCAGCATGCCGGAGTAGACCGCGCTCTGGGGGGTCTTGACCATGTCGAGCACCTCGCGCAGGCCATCCGCGTCCACCCGGCGCGGAACCAGGTAGCTGGCCAGGATCGCCTTGGGCTCCGAGCCGAAGAGCACGCCGTCTGGCGCCGGGAAATAGTAGAGCGGTTTGACGCCCATCCGGTCGCGGGCCAGCACGAGCTCCTGGTTCGCGGCATCCCAGATGCCCACCGCGAACATCCCGTTCAGCCGTCCGGCGAATCCAGCGCCCCATTGCAGGTACGAGCGGAGCAGCACCTCGGTGTCGCTTCGAGTCCGGAACCGATGCCCGTGCGAGATCAGCTCCGCACGCAGTTCGCGAAAGTTATAGATCTCCCCGCAGAACGTCATGACGGCCCTCGTGCGGCCTTCTTCTTCGGCGGCCATCGGCTGAGGACCGCCACCCGGGTCGATGACCGCGAGCCTGCGGTGACCGAGCATCGCATGACGGCTCAACCACAGTCCCTCGTCGTCAGGACCCCGGCAGGCCAGTGTGTCCGTCATGGCTCTCACCACAGCCCGCTCCCGCGAAAGGTCACGCGTGAAGTCCACCCAGCCGGTTATCCCACACATGGTCAGCGCGCCTCATTGATCACTTTCAGCAGGTCACGGGGTGTCACCGCATTGGCCGCCACATTATCCGCGAGCTTGATCCGGCGCCTCCGCTTGACCTTGCTGATGACGTTGAATAGCACCAGCGAGTCGTATCCGAGCTCCTCGAAGGACACGTCGGCCATTTGCCCTTTCAGATCGGGGATCTCATCCTCCCCGTCGCATTCACTAAGCAGCAGGGCGAGATCATCAATGGTGAACTCGGACATCGCGGCCTCCCCAAATGCATTAACCCAGCGATCCGAGAGCGTAGTCAGTATATCTCGATTAGAACTTGAGAAATGCCCGATAAGCGCACCGTCACTTGAGTCTTCCTCGAGGAGCTGATGTCAATATTAAAACGTATCCGCATGCACATACCCCGCAGGATCCAGGAGGTTCAAAGAACTATGGTAATCCTTATCAATAGGTTTACCCTGACCGCAAGCCCGGAAAAGTTCGAGGAAGTCTTCGAGAAAACTGCGGTATTCATGCGCAGCCAGCCGGGCTTTATCCGTCATACCCTCGTCAAGTCGCTGCGCGATCCCAGCATCTACGTGAACATCGCGCACTGGGAAGATGCCGCCGACCACATACGAAGCCTGCAGCACCCGGAGTTCGCGGATCACATCACCGCGCTGGCCGAGGTCGCCACCCCCGATCCGGATCTGTACTCCATCGCGCAAGACGTAGCGCGGGCAGGGTGACACCGCTTTACGTCCCAGTCAGGCAAGCGCCGGGCCTCCGTGTCGGAGGCCCGGCGCAGCCGTTCTGGGTGAACGATCCGCTCGCTACATCGGAGGGTTCCCGTGCTTGCGGGGCGCCAGCTCGGGTCGCTTGTCGCTGAGCAGGTCGAGCGCGCGGATGATCACTGCGCGGGTATCCGCCGGCTCGATGACGTCATCGACCAGGCCCCGCTCGGAGGCGTAGTAGGGATGCATCAGCTCTTCCTTGTACTCGGCGATGAGCTTGTCGCGGAGCTGATCGGGGCTGCTCGCCGAGGCGAGTTCCTTGCGGTAGATGACGCCCACGGCGGCTTCGGCGCCCATCACGGCGATCTCGTTGGCCGGCCAGGCGAACGAGAGGTCCGCGCCGATGGAACGGGAGTCCATGACGATATAAGCACCGCCATAGGCCTTGCGGAGAATCACCTGGACACGCGGGACGGTCGCGTCGCAGTACGCGTACAGCAGCTTGGCCCCGTGCCGGATGATGCCCTGATGCTCCTGGTCAACGCCGGGCAGGAAGCCGGGCACGTCGACGAGCGTGACCAGGGGGACGTTGAACGCGTCGCAGAGCTGGACGAACCTGGCCGCCTTCTGAGACGCGTCGATGTCGAGGACGCCCGCACGCACGAGCGGCTGGTTGGCGAGAATACCCACGGTGCGGCCACCGAGGCGCGCCAGCGCGCACACGATGTTCCCGGCCCACTGCTCGTGGATCTCCAGGAAATCCCCGTTGTCGGTGATCTCCGCGATCACCTCGCGCATGTCGTAGGGGTTGCGGGGATCGGCCGGCACGATGTCCATCAGCCGCGGGCATGCCCGGTCGGACGGATCGTCGGTCTCCTCGGCGGGCGGCAGGTCATGGCTGTTGGATGGAAGCAGCGAAATGAGGTAACGGACGTCGTCCAGGCAAGCCGCTTCGTCGTTGTAGGCGAAGGTCGCCACCCCGGAGGTCGCCGCGTGGACCTGCGCACCGCCAAGCTCCTCATGGGTCACCGATTCCCCGGTAACCGCCTTGACCACATCAGGCCCGGTGACAAACATGTGCGCGGTATCGCGGACCATGAACACGAAGTCGGTCAGGGCGGGCGAGTAGGCCGCTCCGCCCGCACACGGTCCAAGGATGACGCTGATCTGCGGAATCACCCCGGACGCACGCACATTGCGGCGGAATATGCCACCGTAACCGGCCAGGGCGGTGACGCCCTCCTGGATCCGCGCCCCGCCGCTGTCGTTCAGTCCGATCAGCGGAGCGCCCGAGACGAGCGCCAGGTCCATGACTTTGTGGATCTTGGCGGCATGTACCTGGCCAAGGGAGCCACCAAAGATGCGGAAATCCTGCGAATAGGCGAACACCCGGCGACCATGGATGGTGCCCGCGCCGGTCACCACCCCATCGGTGAACGGCTCATCCCGGGCGTCCGAACCTGGCGCCTGACGCCGGAACAGATCCAGCTCGGTGAACGAGCCTTCGTCGAACAAATGCTCGAGCCGCTCCCTGGCGGTCAGCTTACCCTTGGCGTGCTGGCGCGCCGTGGCAAGCTCATCGCCGCGAGTCGCCACTTCACGGACCTGCCGAAGGCGGTCGACGTGATCGCGCGTGGTAGCTAGCCGCTGCCTGACAGACGGTACCGGATCGGAAGGACTGACGGGCATCCGGATAACGGACGCAAGCGGCTCTGGCGTAGTCATGCGATCTCCAGATATGGCAGGTGATTAGAGATGTGGTTCGGGAAAACGCGCGCTGCTCATTGCCCTTCCTGTAGGCGACTGGCACAAGGTTGCCGTAGAGCCCATCAGGGATACTCGGGACGTGGTCGAGTGAGTTGGTGGTGAATTTCTCACACTCGGCTCATGCATGTATCCCATCCTGCGCCCCCCACCAGCCCAAATCACCTCCGATCTTGCTCAACAACCCCCGTGAGCGCCATCCGAGCTGAACCAGACTGGCGCGCGACCGTCGTGGGGCACGGTGCTAATTAACGGCCCTCGAGTTACCGGGCCACGACGCGAGACCGAAAACGCCAGCTCTCATGCGTTTTCCGAGAGGGATACATGAACAGCGCTGTGGAACGCGCAGCCAGATACATATGGGATCACTACAGCGAGCCGCTGTGCCTTGCGGACATCGCACGCAGCGCGCTGCTCAGTCCCTATTATCTGTCCCGGATCTTCCGTGACACCACGGGCGTACCGCCAGGCAGATTCCTCTCGGCCGTCCGCATCTTCCAGGCCAAACATATACTGCTGACCACCTCGATGGGCGTAGCGGACGTAGCGTTCGCGGTCGGCTATAACAGCCCCGGCTCGTTCACGACGCACTTCACTGGAAGTGTCGGCATCGCCCCTGGCCTGTTCCGCCGCGCCGCCCAGGATGAAGGCTTCGGCCTCATGCGCCCTCCGCGAGATCCTTCGCCGGAACAGGGCGCGGTGCACGGAAAGATCAGTCTGCCGGGTGGGTATACGAGCGCACGGGTCTACCTGGGCGCCTTCACCACGCCGATCGTGCAGCACTGGCCCGCATCCGCCATCGTCGTGGATATCCCCGCCGACGGCCAGCCAGCCTCGTACCGCTTGCCGGACGTTCCACGGGGCCGATGGTACATTCATGCGGTGGGGGTAGCGGACAGCGCCGACCCCGAACCGTGGACCTGCAGGGTGTCTCTGGTGGGTACGCACACTCCGGTATCAGCGGCGGAACGCAGGGTGGCCCGCGCCGCCATCTCACTACGTCCCAGAAAGCTCACCGACCCGCCGATCCTGCTGGCGCTGCCTGATCTCGAGATCCAGCCGACCGGATCCACGCTGGCGGAACGCGAGCTGATCTGGGATACACCATTAACCCTGGACATCCTCGCCTACTTACTGGAGGCACGGTGCGGAAGATTCTTGTCGCGAACCGCGGTGAAATCGCGGTCCGGGTTATCCGGGCTTGCCGGGACGCGGGCCTTGACAGCGTGGCCGTGTACGCGGACCCGGACCTGGAGGCGCTGCACACGCGCATCGCCGACGAGGCGTATGCCCTCGGCGGCAGCAGCCCGAAAGATAGCTACCTGAACATTGCGAAGATCGTCGATGTTGCGCTGAGATCTGGCTCGGACGCGGTTCACCCGGGGTACGGATTCCTGTCCGAAAACGCGGAGTTCGCCCGCGCGGTGATCGCCGCCGGGTTGACCTGGATCGGGCCGCCCCCGGAGGCGATCGAATCCCTCGGCGACAAGGTCACGGCCCGGCACATAGCCCTTGGAGCGGGCGCGCCGCTGGCCCCCGGAACCCCGGATCCGGTCAGTAACGCCGAAGAGATCAAGGCGTTCGCCGAAGAATACGGGTTGCCTGTGGCGATCAAGGCCGCGTTCGGCGGCGGCGGCCGGGGCTTGAAAGTGGCCTGGAAGATGGAGGAGATCGAAGAACTCTATGAGTCTGCCGTCCGTGAGGCGACGGCCGCGTTCGGCCGGGGCGAGTGCTTCGTGGAACGGTACCTGGACCGGCCCCGGCATGTGGAGACTCAGTGCCTGGCTGACTGCCACGGCAACGTGGTGGTGATCTCCACCCGGGACTGCTCGCTGCAGCGACGGCACCAGAAGCTGGTCGAGGAGGCTCCCGCCCCGTTCCTGACCCCGGCTCAGGTGTCAGAGCTCTATCAGGCGTCCAAGGCGATTCTGCGGGCCGCGGGGTATGTGGGCGCGGGGACATGTGAGTTCCTCGTCGCGCGGGACGGGATGATCAGCTTCCTGGAAGTGAACACCCGGCTGCAGGTCGAGCACCCGGTCAGCGAGGAGGTCACCGGCATCGACCTGGTCCGCGAGATGTTCCGCATCGCCGACGGGGAACCGCTCGGCTACGACGACCCGCCTGCACGCGGCCACTCCATCGAGTTCCGGCTGAACGCCGAAGACCCGGGCCGTAACTTCCTGCCCGCTCCCGGCACCATAAGCGAATTCAACCCGCCATCGGGGCCCGGCGTCCGGCTCGACGCCGGTTACCGGGCGGGAATGACCGTGCCTCAGTCCTTCGACTCGCTGATCGGGAAGCTGATCGTCACCGGCGCGGATCGCCGCCAGGCGCTCCAGCGCGCCGCCCGCGCGCTGGCTGAGTTCGAGATCGGCGGAATGCCCACCGTGCTGCCCTTCCACCGGGCCGTGGTGGCCGACCCCGCGTTCGCCTCTGAGCGTGGGCTGGGTGTGCATACGCGCTGGATCGAGACCGAATTCACCAACGACATCCCGGCCCAGGATGCCGCGGCGGTGACCGAGCCGTCCGATCGGGAAACGGTCACGGTGGAGGTGGGTGGCAAGCGACTGGAGGTCACGGTGCCGCGTCGCGCTCCGTCGGCGGCCACCGTCGCTACCGCCCCAGCCAGCCGACCGCGCCGTACGCCCCGCAACACCCCCGCAGGGCCTGCCGGGGACGCCCTGATCTCCCCGATGCAAGGCACGATCATCAAGATCGCGGTGACGGACAGCCAGCAGGTGAAGGCGGGCGACACCGTGGTGATGCTGGAGGCCATGAAGATGGAACAGCCACTGACCGCCCACAAGGACGGGATCATCACCGGCCTGTCGGCGTCAATCGGCCAGACCGTCAGCTCTGGTGAGGCGATCTGCGAGATCAAGGGCTGAAAGCCCGGGCTAACCGGACGAGTGGGGCCCCTGCCGCATACCCGGCAGGGGCCCCACTGCGTGTGTGGTGGTTTGACGGTAACCGGTAACGATGGAACTTCGGACGGTTCAGTAGGCGAGCGGGGTCGGCCCAGGCCGAGCGCCGCTGCTGCCGGATGGGATGGACAGTCCGCATGGAGTCGCGCTCCAGCAACACGAAGACCACGGCGGCGATTTCCTCGTCGGTGGGATTACCGCGTATCACGCGGAGAAACGATTCGCCCGCGGGACTGTCAGCGGGCATGGCGAGTGGTACCACAGTACGTTCGTTCATAAGGATTTCTTCACCACCGGCGCTGTCGGGACATCGCTGGGTACGTCCGGCTGATCCACGAAGGCGCGTGGTACGAACCAGTTGAGCAGCGGACCGGTCATCGCGGTGGTCACCAGGGCCATCACGATCAGCAAGGCATACAGCTCGGGCCCGATTATGTGCTCTTGCAGCCCGACGGACAGAACGACGAGCTCTGTCAGGCCGCGCGTGTTGACCAGCGAGGCCATGACGGCCGAACCCTGCCGGGGGATCCCGGTCAAGCGGGCACCAGCGTAGCCTCCGCCGAGCTTGCCGAAAATGGCGACCGCCAGGATCACCACGAGAATGCCGAGGTCGTTCAGGTGCAGTTTGGAAAGGTTCACCGTCAGGCCGGTGACCACGAAAAACACAGGCAGCATCAGGTGGACGGCGGAGTCGAGGTTTGACCGGACATGACGGATGATCCCCTCCGAACGCGGCATTACCGCACCGAACAGGAACGCACCGAATATGAAATTGATTTGCAACCACTGCGCGGCCCAGGCCGAGAAGAACAGCCCGATCAGCACGCCGCACAGTCGCGGGGTCATGCGGCCGTTCCGGTCGAAGACGACCGCCACCTTCAGCAGCAGGGGCCGCACCAGAAAGATCATCATCAGGAAGTAGACCGGAACCAGGATCAGCCGCCAGGAGTCATGGCCGGCGGCGGAGACTATCGCCACCACCACCGCCAGCAAGGCGTAAGAGACGACGTCGATGACCGCGGCGGCGGCCAGGGAGAGCCCGCCCAGCAGGCTGCGCTCCATATGCCGGTCGGTCAGGATGCGCGCGAGCACAGGGAATGCCGTCGCCGATACCGACACCGCGAAGAAGAGCACGAAGCTCAGCTTCCCACCGAGCGCATACCGCGGAGCGAGCCAGAACGCGACCCCGCATCCCACCGCGAACGGCAGGAGGGTCGCTCCGGTGGCCACCCCCGCGGCCACCCGCATCTTGTCCTGTACCAGTTCCCGGTCGAGTTCCATCCCGACCACGAACATGTACAGCGCTAGGCCGATGTCGGCTACGGTCGACAGCGAAGGCAGCATGACCGGCGGGAAGAGACGGTGCCCGACCATCAGACCGAGCAGAGTCGGACCCAGGGCGATCCCGGCCACGATCTCGCCGATCACCGGGGGCTGACCGAGCCGGCTACTTATCTCGCCGAACAACCGTGCGGCGGCGAGGATGACGACAAGTTCCAGCAACAGCAGGTCGACAGGGAACATCTGGCCGCTATCCCTCTAGGCCCGCCGCCATGGCCCGCGCGGGAATGTCGCAGGCGTGTTCCAGGGTGGTCCGGCTGCTCGCACTGAGCACATCGCGCAGGTAATTGCGCGCATCGGCCAGGTCATGCGATGGTCCGAGCACCTCGGCGACGGCCGTCGGGTTGATCGCGACGCTGTGCCGTGAGGTCACCAGCGTGCCGCCCTCGTGCTCCGCGAACTCCCACTCACCACAGTGCCCGAGCAGAAGCGTCGGCGGGAGAATCTGCTTGTAGACGATCCGCTCACCGGGGAAGCACAGCCGCAGCGATCGCGTGGTGTGCACGCGCCCGTCCGCGCCCACGCTGTCCATCTCCATGTCCTGGACGTCGGGCTGGGGCTCACCGAGTACGACCCGGCCAACGTGTGGCAGCACTTCGGGCCACAGATCAGCCCGGTACACGAACGAATACGCGTCGGCAACGCTGACCGGAAGCTCGACCTCGTCGGCGAACGAGAAGACCAGTTCGCTGACGGGATGGCCGAGTGTGGCCAGCCGGCACATCGCCGCCAGGTCATGGGTACTGTTGTCGTCGATCGCGGCGATGATCTTGTCCCGCTCGGCATCACTGCCGTCGAAATTGAACCAGTGACCCAATTCGACCCGGCTGCCGCCCTCGAGCGCCTGGAACTTCCATATTCCCGCCATTTCGGTAATGGGCAGTTCGTCATGTTCGCGCGCGAAGTTGATGAACCCGCCCGCGGGATCAAGTTCACGCCGCGAGGCCCAGGAACATACCCGATCACCGACCAGCGCCCACAGGCGGTACTGTTCGGTCTGGCCAGACCAGCCGTGGTGCTGGACGTAAATGACCGGCTCAAGGATGGCCGGCCACCGGGATACGTCCGCCACTAGGTCATAGAGCACAGACGGGGGCGCGGCGCAACTGAGCACATGCACCGCGCTCTCCTGCTCGACGGCCTCCTGCTGTGGAGAATTCATTTATGCCCCTTCCGCCCGGAAGTAGCTGGCGATGGTTACGGCGGATAGCTGTCATGTTCCAATCCATCGCTCAAGGACCGCTCGAAACCGGATTGGGGCGGAGTCACGGCTTCGGTCATGAGGATCCGCTCGAGCTCGTCGTGCCACTCCAGTTCGGCAGCCAGGCGCAGCTCACCTCGCCGGTAAGCCGCGATGGCGGTCATCGGCAGCTGCGGGGCGCACCGTTTGCGCTCGGTTACGAGGCTGTCCAGGTTCGCCTGGAGCACCTGCCGCCGGTATGCCAGATGGCCGGTCAGCTCGCCGCGGCCCACCTCCCCGCCGAACAGCAGCGCGACCCCGACCGGATCCAGGTAACCTTCCTCGCTGCGCCAGGCAGCGGTGCGCAGCCGCGCCAGCTCACGCTGACCTTCGTCGGTGATGGCGTAGACAGTACGGGCCGGGCGCCGTCCTTCCTGTTCGCTGCGTATCGGCTCGACGAGCCCTTCGTCCTCCATGCGGTGCAGCTCGCGGTAGAGAGCGCCGACGTTGACACCGCCCCAGGATTCGACGTTGGTGATCTCCGCTTCGCGGCGGATGCGGTGGCCGTGCATGGGGCCCCTGGACGACAGGAGACCGAGTACTACAAGGCGACTAATATTCATGACTATTAGTCTCAGACGACTAGTCTCACTTGTCAACAGCCGTCCCGGGTGCGGGCCGGCGGCCGGGGCGGGCCTTAGTCTTCTCCGAACGGCCTGAGTTCCATGGCCCCGCGCCTGGCCAGCGGATGCTTGGACGCCACTTCGATCGCCTCATCGAGATCAGCGCAGTCCAGGATGTCGTAACCGACCATCAGCTCCTTGGTCTCGGCGAACGGTCCGTCCGAGACGAGCACCTCGCCGCCGCGCACTCGTACCGTCGTGGCATCGCCAGGATCGAGAGCGCGACCTTCCAGACGTACCCGCCGCCCGTCCATTTCCTTGACCCAGGAGTCGATGTCCATCCCGCCACCGGCCGCCGCGGCGTCGATAGCCGGGTCGTGGCAAACAATCATCATGTACTTCATGGTCATCTCCCTGACCGCCATGGCCGCCGACATCCGGCGTCCCTTCGCCCATACGACGAACACCCACCCCCCGCATGGACACCCCCCGCATGGACACCCCCGCATGGACATCCCCCCGCGTGACCCGGCCTCCCCGCGCCCATAGCCCGGACATATCCGACATTTCAGCATTGGCGGCATTGGGTGGCGGCTCCGCGTGGAAGAAAGGGGCCTCGTGGAAGCTTAGGTGCCGGAAAGCGGCGCCTTTTCTTCCGCAGGGCTCCAAACTTCCACGAGGATGAGGAATTGCGGCTGCGTAAACAGGACAATTGCGGCGACAGCTTGGGTTCAGACGCGATTCTGGTGCCGTTCGGCGAGGTCGGCGTAGCGTTGCAGGGTTTCGCCGGGGTTCTGGCTCTGGATGGCGGTGCGAAGCTGTGCGCCGAAGTCCCCGGCGCGGTCCAGGTGAGCGTAGGTGAGCACGACCTCGCTGATGCCGGGCCCCTTCGCACGGAATTCGATCTCGATGACGCTCGCGTTCTCATCGGTGCGGACCGGCTGCCAGCCCGGGCCGATGCGCCAGGTCACGACCAACCGCCCGGGCGGCGCCCACTCCAGGATCGTCCCGCGGGTGATCTCCGTCCCGTCTGCGCCGCGCTCGAAGAACCGGCCGCCCGCCCAGGGCTCCATCGCGATCAGCACCGGATCACGGATGAAGGTATGGGCAGGCGGCAGCCAATCGCCGGGCAACTCGGTGAACAGCCGGAACGCCTCGCCGACCGGAACCGGCACGGTTACGAACCTGCTGATATGCGCTGTGTCCACTCCTGTCCCTTCGTCGTCATTTGATAGTGGTGGTGCACCACTACTATAAGCCGCCGATGGCCTCTGTCCACGGTCGGTGTACGCCCGTTATAGAGCACAGGCCGGCTCGGTACAGTCGGTCCATGTACGCGCCGCCTGACCTGCCCGCCCCGAGCACCGAGCGGCTGCGACTGACGCTCGACGCGAAGTTCGCCCTGCTGACGATCGCCGAACGGCTGCGCCAGCAGTGGGAGGCCCATGCCGTGGCCGTCGGGCTGTCGGTCGGCCAGGTCCGGGCGCTGCTGACGCTCACGCCCGGTGAGACTATCCCGATGCGCGACCTGGCGGCGCGTCTAGACTACGACGCGTCCAACCTCAGCACGCTGGTCGACCGCCTCGAGCGACGCGGCGCCGTCAGGCGCCACGCGGATTCCCGCGACCGGCGCGTCAAGGCGCTGAGCCTTACCTCGGAAGGCGAGCGCCTGCGCGCCAGGTTCTGGCACGACCTGGTCGAAGACGCCGGCCCGCTAGCCCCGCTGTCCGAAGCGGATCTGGCGGCTCTCATCTCCGCGCTCAGCACTGTGGCCTGACCGGGCATTGTCAAGTCCCCGCCGCAGGCACAGGCTCTATGCATGGAAGGGACACAGACGCCGCTGTCGGGCAACGAGACCCTGCTCATCGGCCTTGTAGTGTTCGTTGTAGTTGTCCTGTCGGCAACCTGGGAGCTAGTTAAGCATTTCCATGTCATGGCACACGAGGGAATGCACGCGATGGTGGGGTCGCTTTGGGGCGGCAAGGTAGAGAGCGTCGAGCTCAAGGACAACGCCGACGGCGAGACCATCGTTGTGATGCCGCGCGGCTGCGGCCTCGTCGCGTTCCGCTTCGCCGGCTACCTGGGGTCGAGCCTGTTCGGGCTCGGCGCGGCCCGGCTAATCCACTTCGGGCACATCGTCGCGGTGCTCTGGATCGCTTTGCTACTGCTCGGGTTGCTGCTGATCACGCTCAAACGCTCGTTCGGATACGTCACCGTGCCGCTGGCCGGGTTCTTCATCTTCCTGGTCATGAAGCACATGTCGCAGGCAGATGGGATCCTGGCCGCTTACGTGATCACCTGGTTCCTGCTGCTCTCCGGAGTCCGGATGATCGTGGAGCACGGCATTAACGCAGCCGATAGCGGGCTTCTCAAGAACGACACGAGCATTCCCCGCGTGGTGTGGCTCATGCTGTGGCTGGTCGGTACGTTAGCCGCCGTGATCATTGGCGCCAGATGGATGGTCCATCCGGCGGTTCTCCCGCCGACCATCGGCGGCGGGACTTGATGGGCGGGCCGGGTGTGCCGGTTTCGGCGTAGGGCGAGAGCGTGAAACCCGTGGGGTAGATCAGCGGCGGTGCCGCCGGGCCGGCGTCGCGAGGACGCTCGGCGGGCCGATCGGGTGGCCGGTTCAGCACCGCGCGGACCGCGTCGATGCCCTGATCCGCGCGGATCGCCTCGAGCCCGGTGAGATCCCAGCAGTCGAGAGCGTTGACGGTCGCCGAGCCCCCCGCCACGACACGGACCCGGCCGCGGACCAGCAGCAGCCGGGAACCGGCCAAGGTGGCCACGCACCGGTCTGGCACGGATTCGAAGAACGCGAGGTCGACCAGGCCGGCGGAGTCGTCGAGGCTGACGAAGATGATCCGCCGGCCGGACCGGATGGCGGGGGTCTGCGTGGCGACCTTGACCCCAGCGACCAGCACGATGGACCCCGCGCGGCACCGGGGCAGGTGTCCGGACCGGACCACGCCGAGGCCGTCGAGCATGTCGGCGTAGAAGTCAAGCACGTGCTGGCTGACCTCGAAGCCGAGGATGGCGAGTTCGGCGGCGACGCGTTCGGCCGGGTCGAGTTCGCGCAACTGCCCGGCCGGGACAAGGTCGGCGAACCCGTCGCCGGGAATGTCCAGGGACAGCGTCTCCTGTCGCATCGGACCGGAGGCGAGCGCCGCGGCCGGAGGCCCAGGCCAATTCAACACCGCCAGGCGGGCCAGCAGATCGCGGCGCGTTATCCGCGGCTCGCGCGAATCGTAGAGCGAGTCGAGCGCGCCGACGAGGATCAGCCGCTCGGCCACCGGACGGGAGACCCGGGCCCGCTCGAGGAGGTCCCGCAGGGAACGGTACGGCTGCCCCGCGGCGATCCGGGACACTTCGGCCTCGCTGATGCCCTTGACCTCCCGGAGGGAAACGCGAAGAGCTGGGGAGATACCACAATCCGTTCGTTCCCAATTGGGGGCGGAGGCGTTGACATCGGGACCCAGGACGCGGACCCCAGCCCGCACGGCGTCCTGGATTATCACGCGCTTGGGGTACATGCCGGGATCGTGGGTGAGCACGCCGGCGTAGAAGGCGGCCGGGTGGTGCCGCTTGAGCCAGGCCGACTGGTACACCGGGACGGCGAACGCGGCCGCGTGGGCCTTGCAGAACCCGAACGCGCCGAACGCGGCGAGCACCTCCCAGATCCGCTCGGCGGTCCGCTGGTCGTAGCCCCGGCGGGCCGCCGCCGTGCGGAACCAGTCCGCCGTCGCGTCGATGCCAGCCCCGCCCAGATCAGCAGAGAGTTTACGGCGGACGCGGTCGGCTTCGCCGAGGCCGCAGCCGGTAATGATGTCGATGATGCGAAGCACCTGCTCGTGGAAGACGACCACGCCGCCGGTTTCCCGCAGCGCCGCACGCAGGTCCTCGTGCGGGTAGGTGGGGATCTGGGTGCCGTGCCGGGTGGCCAGGAACGGGCCGATCATGTCCGAGTTGACCGGCCCCGGGCGGAACAGCGAGATCTCCGTGATCAGGTCGTCCATGGTGCGGGGCGCGACCCTGGCGACCAGTTCGCGCTGGCCAGGCGACTCGATCTGGAAGCAGCCGATCGTGCGGGCGCTCCTGATCAGTTCGAAGGCCGGCTCGTCGTCGCGCGGGATACGGTCCAGATCGGGGGCGTCTTCGATCTGGGTGAGCGCGTAGGCCATCGCGGACTGCATCCGGACGCCTAGCACGTCCAGCTTGATCACCCCGGCGGTCTCGGCGTCATCCTTGTCGAGCTGGCTGAGCGGCAGGTCATCGAGTCTGCTGCGGGTGATCGGGGTGCGGTCCGGCAGCGTGGCGTCGGACAGCAAGACGCCGCACGGATGCATGGCCACGTGCCGGGGCAGCCCGTCGAGGCGTTCGGCGATCCGGAACAGGCCGGTCAGCTGCGGGATGCCCAGCCGGCTTTCGCGCAGCTCAGGCAGCTCGGTCAGCGCGGCGCCGATGTGCGCGGCGCGGATGTGCGGGAACGCCTTGGCGATCGCGTCTATCTCCGGTCTGGGCAGGCCGAACGCGGCGGCCACATCCCTGATCGCGCTGCGCGCGCGATAGGTCTCCATCATGGCGACTGTTGCCGTGCGTTGCTCACCATAGGCGTCGAGGATCACCCGGTACGCCTCGATCCGCCGGGCCGACTCCACGTCGAGATCGATGTCCGGCATGGTCTCCCTGGTCCGCGCGAGGAACCGCTCCATGATCAGGCCGTGGTCGAGCGGGTCGATGGCGGAGATGCCGAGCAGGTGGTTGACCAGGCAGCCGGCGCCGGAACCGCGGATCGCGCAGCGGATGCCTTTGGCTTTGATGCGGCGGGTCACGTCGGCGACGGTGAGGAAATAGGAGGCCAGGCCGGTGGCCTCGATGATGGCAAGTTCGTCATCGAGGCGTCGCCTCGCCCGGTTCTTGCCGCCACGATAGGAACGCAGGGCCAGTTCACACTGGGCGCGCAGATCCGCCGGGGCGTCCGGGATATGCGGGAAGTGCCGGCGGCCGATGCCGAGGTCCTGGTGCGGATCGAGGATGCAGCGGCGGGCGATTTCAGCGGTGTCGTTGAGCAGGACGGCGGCACCGGTCTGGCCGCCGGCTATGCGCCAGGCGGCCGCGGCCATCTCGGCCGGGCTGGCCAGATGAGCGCGGCCATTGTGCGCCCGGAGGCCCGGCGTACCGAGCGGCACGTTGCCCCGCGCGGCGTCGAGAACCTGGGCGATCGGGCTGTCGGCTGGATCGAGGTACCTGACCGCGTTCGTCAGGACGGCGGGAGTACCGGTCCGGCGGGCGAAGCGGAGCAGAGCGGCGGCACGCCGGGTATCGCCGGGCGCCTGCTGATGATCCGTGATCTCGGCAACGACGTACCGATCGCCCGCGGCGGCCTTCCAGCTTTCCAGCGCCGCTTCGGCCTGATCCAGCCGGCGCGCGGCAACGGCCCGCCCGACATCGCTATCGCGGCCGAGCAAGAACACGAGCCCGGGAAGATCCGGCGGTACTCCGGGCGGGGCGGGGGTGCCCGGCGTGACGGGGATGCCGGAGCTGATCAGCCGGCACAGCGAAGCCCAGCCTCGGGCACCTTCGGCCAGCACCGTCACGCGTCCGCCGCAATGGCAGGGCAGATCCGCACCGAGGATCGGAGCGATTCCCACCTCGGCGCACGCCTGAGCGTGCTTGAACGCCCCGTAAAGCCCGTCGCGATCGGTCAGGGCGAGCGCCGGCATGCCCCGGGCTCTGGCCGCCGCGGCCAGGGCGGCGGGGCTCGCCATCCCGAACCTCAGCGAGTATGCCGAGGCGACATGCAGATGGACGAAACCCCGTTCCGCCTGGCCCGCTGGCCTAATCAGCGACCCTGCGCAGCGTCCACGTGTTCTCCGCGACGTCTCTGCGCAACTCGTAAACTCCCACGGCCAGGCCCTGTCCCGGCGAGGCCTCCACCCGCCAGAACACAAGTTCAGGTTGTCGTGGTTCTCCTTCCGGTTGCTGCCACCATTCCCGGTTGATGACCCAGTGCTCGACGATCCCCCGGACCGTATACAGCCGCCCGCGCCATACGAACCGGACAGGCCTGCCGTCGTCGCGAGCCTGGACGTCAACAGGCTCGCCGTACGAACGGTTCATGCGCCGCCTCCCCGCCTCGGGTGCCGAACTGCCACCGTTGGGGGAAGACAGGCAGTGCTATTCGTGATCGGAACCGGCGCCGCTCCGGTTCCTTAGCTCGAATATAGATTCATTCGAACTGGATTGCAAATCGATCGATGCCGCTCGCGCGGATTGTTCGAACAACGGGACAGCGAAGCCAGACAGGAAGGGGAGCGGTCGCGATGCCGGACGCCGCGACTATGCGCATGAAACCGACATCCCATACCTCCCAAAGGCGGATAAAGCAGGCACGAGAGTGACGGTTTCATGCGCGAAGTCATCAGGTCGCGCCCCGCGGCGGCGCGGCCGAGGGCGCCGCCGCGGGCGCCGCCGCGGTGACCGGTTCGCGGCGGCAGCCCAGCGATCAGCGCGAGCGCTCCGCACCGTGGCGGAGTCAGTAGATGTTCAGGACCGGGCCGGTCTTCACGATGTTCCCCCCGCTGCCGATAAATGCGTGAACCTTCAGGTGCACGGTGTAGAAGATGAAGTTCATCGTCCCGCACGAGGTGTTTCCCGGTCCGGTGAGCACCACCGCGCCCACGTTCTTGCTGGCACCACTGGCGTTATAGGCCAGGGCGAGCGCCCCCACCGCGGACGCGGCCCCGGTCTGCCTGGCGCAGATGGTCACCTTCACCCGCGCGCTGTTGATCTTGGTGTAAGAACCCCAGGCGGTGACCACGTTATCGCCGGAGATGCTGGGAACCGTGAAAGTCCCGGAACCGCCCTGCGAAGTAACCGTGCCCGCAGACGTGGAACTCGAGTGGCTGGCGGAAGGCTTAGTGGCAGCTGAATGGGTGGGCGCGACCGACGTCGCGGCAGGCGTGGTGGCCGCCGGAGACCCGGACGTCGCGGACGAATCCGCCGAGGCCGACAAATCCGCTGATGAGCCGCCCGAAGGTGCGGCTGTCGGGGTAGTCGCTCCAGTTCCGCATGCCGTCAGGCCAATACCGATAGCGGCGACAGCGATGATCCCAGCCGGTATCCGGCACATCCTCATGCTCTACCTCCAGTGAGTAACAAGGGGTTACGAACAGTAACAATCAGGTCCAAGCAGCTACGATAGGTGATTGGCCGCTGGTCACGCGGATGGCTTAACCAGAAAACGCGGGTGGCTTAACCAGAAAAAGAGAACATGCGTATCACGACTACCAGCATGGGCTCCGCCGGATTCACGGGCTGGCGCTGTCTCCCTGCGGGACGATTTCGCGCAGCGTGGAAGTACCCGATCAGCGGAGTTCCAGGAGTCCTACGTCGTCGAACTGTGACGCTCTCGAAGGAGGGAGGTGGAACCACCGCCCGTTCGTCGGAGGAAGGATCAGCGTGACGCGGCGCGGTAGGGTGGTGCCGCCATGGCTACCAAGGTCATCCTCGACTGCGACCCGGGAATCGATGACGCGCTCGCGATCGCGTTCGCCTACGGGCACCCGGGTATTCAGCTGGTGGGCATCACGACCGTGGCCGGGAATGTGGGGCTGGACCGGACGACCGCGAACGCGCTGGCGGTGTGCGACTTCATCGGCGCCCGCGTCCCGGTGATCGAGGGCTGTGCCACGCCGCTGGTCCGGCCGGCGCTGGACGCGCGGAAAGTGCACGGAGAGTCCGGTCTCGGGGGCGCCGTGCTGCCGGTACCGATGAGCCGGCGTGCCGAGGGGCACGCCGTCGACTTCATTGTCTCGACGGTGCTCGATGCCCCCGGGGAGATCACGCTCGTCGCGACCGGGCCGCTGACCAACATCGCGCTGGCGGTACGGCGTGAACCGCGTCTGGTGCGGTCGGTACGCGACTTCGTCATCATGGGCGGTTCGTCGGGCCGCGGCAACACCACGCCCGCCGCCGAGTACAACATGTGGGCCGACCCGGAGGCCGCCGCGGCGGTGTTCGGGGCCGGCTGGACCGTCACCATGCTGGGCCTGGACGTGACCTTGCGCAGCGGCGCTTCGGCGGCGGTGCTGGAGCGGATGAGCGGCATGGGCGCTTTGGGGCATGAGCTGCTGCTGCCGGCGCTTGGCGGGTATCGCTCCAGCGCGGTCGGCGGCGGCCAGCCGGTCCATGATGTGTGCGCGGTGGTGCACGTGGCGGAGCCAGGTTTGTTCGGGTTCGTTCCCGCCCTGGTTTCGGTGGAGACGGCGGGGCGGCTGACTTCCGGGATGACGGTGACCGACTTCGAAGCCGATGACGGCAACGCGCGGGTGGCCATGACGATCGACACATCGCGGTTCTGGGAACTGACGCTCGGCACGTACGCCAGCCTCGCCGCCGCGATGGCCGAGATCACGCGTTCACCAGTGCCACCGACCGGTTAGGGGACAGTTCCTCGTACCGGCGGATGATCTGCTCGCTCGCCTCGACGAGGTCCGCGTAGCTCCAGCGTTCCTCTGTCTGGCCTGGGCCGCTCAGCGTCACCGCCCCGGACCTGAACCAGAGGGTCATGCCCGGGCGTACCGACAGTACCGACAGTTCGGCGTGGGAGGTTTCGGTCAGCCTGGTCCGGATCGGCCCGGACCTGCCGAGGGAAAAGAGACCGCGCTCACCCAGCATCGCCTTGAGCTCGCGAGCGGCCTGGCGGGCGCTGATCCGCTCCTGACGCCGGGCCGCGCTGACATCCGCCGAGAGGGTGTAGGCACGCAGGCCGGTGACGTCGGCCAGCCGGGCGTGCGCGAACGGAGCCGGCACGGCGAACCAGACCGCCTTGCCGCGGACGCTCCCCCCACCGAGCCTGGCGCGTGTCGGGTGGTGGCCCCACTTGCCGCCGGACAGCTCGTGCACGATCTGGAGCCCTCGGCCGCTAGGCGCGTCGGTCGGCATCAGCGGCGTCGGCATCGGCGTCGGCATCAGCGGCGTCGGCGTCGGCGTCGGCATCGGCATCGGCATCGGCGGGATCGGCGGGATCGCTTCCTCCGGGTCGGAGAGCGGCCAGGCGGCGTCCGGTTCTGGCCAGTCCGACGCGGGCCGCGGTTGCGGTGGCAGCCACGGGGTTTCGGTCCGCGGTTGCGGTGGCGAGCCCTGGAGCCAGCCGCGGTAACCGTCGAACACCTTGCAGACCAGTTCGCGCTCGAGGCCGAGGCCGCGTAGGTACAGCCAGAGCTCGGGTACGACCAGCGGTTGGTGGCCGACATCGTTGGCGCGGCCGTCATCGTCGCGTCCGCCGTTGTTGCCGGACCGGCCGGTTCGGGCGGCCGCGGTGGCGTGGAGGGTGTTGGCAGCGAGTTCGCTCGTCATCAAGACGGCGTCGCTGAGCACCTCACGCTCGAGTCCTAGCTGAATGACAGCGTCTTTGAACAATCGCCGCGCGGTTCGCGCGCACGTTTCATCGGCTGGTAGCGACCACGCGCGACACGAACCCGCGCGCACGCCGCGAAAACCGGTAATCCCCTGCTGCCTCATGCTGGTGCCTCCGGACGGTGCACTGACATCGGGCCGCCGGCAGGAGGGGAGCCGTCGGCTGCAATACGTGAAACTAGAATACTCGGCTTCCGAGTGCAAGATCTGTGAAACACAGATTACGACTCGTGTCGACGGTTTCGCAATATCATCCTTTAGCTCTTAATCCCGGGCATATGAGCTTCCCGACGGTCGGATGATCAATCCACCAGGCCTCTCGGGAGACTGACTGAATGCTCAGCGGTCACAGGCGTTGCGCGGCTTCACTCGCCGCGTAACGAAAAATGCGCCACCACCTGTGGCGCGAAGCGGAAAGGCGCTTTACCCGATGCGGACCGAGAAAACTGCGTCCCCGCCTGGCGCGGACGTCGTCGACATGCTCCCCGCGGTAGTGATATCGACCAGAATATCCAATATCTTCGAACAGGGATGCTGATTTAGACGGAACATCGGTGCCTCGCGGAAGTCTGGTGTACGAATACACCCGGGGCGCACAATGTTCCGTCTAGCACGGATCTTCCGCGTTTATCGCGCCGTAGCGTAAGCCGTCTATGCGCCCGGACCATGGCTGGATTGGCAATTCCGGGCTTCTTGGACATTTCCCGATGTTTCCGATAAACCTGGCATAAGCCTTGATTTGCGGCTTACCGGCCTAGCCAGCTAGTGAACACAGCGTGTACAGTCACATCCGTGGCAGGGCCCGATGGGCGCGGCCCGGGAGTCTCGAGACAGGCTCACATAACAGTAGGTCCCGCAGAGGCTGCACCCCCTGCGGGACCTGCTGCATCGTCGCGACCTACCTACTGGAGGTCGTAACGCCCCCCCTTCACATCGGCTAGGAATTCGGCGAACACGTCCCTGCCGACGACATGGGCGCCGCCCTCAGGGCGTTTGCTGTCCCTGATCGCGGTCACTTCGCGAAGGTTGGCCGCGATCTCCACGCAGCCTCCATTGTGTGCACTGCGGCGGGCCTTCCGCCAGATTGCTCGAGACAGGTCGGTCATCTGCTTACTCCATCCGCTTGGCTAGACGTTCGAGGTAACCGGTGGTGTCGACAGGTTCAAGCGCGGCATCACTGGCTCGCTCGAAGGATTCAACGTAACCCTGTACCGCGTCCGGCTTGCTCACCTCCTCGATCGCATAATCGGTTTCCACGAACACCAGGTCCGGCTCGTCGTCACGGAAGCCGAAGATGTTCACCATGGAAACCATGCCGACGGGAGGGCCGTCCTCGAACCGCTGGATACGCAGATCCACATTCCGGCGTTGGCTCAAGTCGGCCAAGTGCTCAATTTGCTCCCGCCGGTCCTCCCTGGCGCCCCACCTGTACAGCAGAGAGGCTTCGGTTATCACCGCCCGGAACATGGGAGCTGTACCGTCGGTCCGATCGAGGATTTCCTGCCGCCGTCGTCTCGCCTCCAGGCCCTTGCGGATCCACAGGGGCGGTCTTGGTCCACCTCGCAGCAGGGCTTCGGTATAGGCCGGTATCTGGAGCAATCCCGGCAGGACAAGCGGCATGAACACGCGGATCGTGGTGGCGTCGTTCTCATAGCCGGGAAACTCGCTGTCGAAGATCTCCGGCACGTCCCGCCACCAGGCCCGGGCGCGAGCCTTGATGGCCAGATCCTCAATCTCGTCGCGGAGACCGTCCTCGACTTCGTAGATCCGCACCATGTCCCTGATGTCGCTCATCTCGGGACGTTTCCACTGATTGGCCTCGAAGCGGCCGACCTTGCCACGACCCCAGTTCAGGATGTCGCAGGCATTGTTGGCGGTATATCCGGTTCTCGCCCGAGCCTCACCGAGCAGGCGGGATAGCCGCCGCTTGGCGATGGTGGCACCATAGGCGTCGTCAGCCACGCTGACACCCTTCTTGACAGAACCCGGACGTTGTCTTAACGGTACCCAAGTTGCGAATCGCAAATCAAGCGGCAGATTCCCCGATTTTGCCAGACGGGATTCGCGGACTGCTACCGCGTGGCATCCGTGCCCGGAATATCAACCGTGCCCGCTTCGACATGTATCCGGCATTTTGGACTTTGATCACATTATGCCTCACAGAGGGGCGTGGATCACCCGGACGTTCCCGGTCCCGCATCTGTCCTGGACCAGCGCGGAACGCCGAGCGGTCATCTTGCGGCAGTGCCGAGGACCGCGATGCGATCGATGGCGCCATCCATCTCGGTGAGTGCCCGAAATGTCCCACCCTAACGACATCGATGGCGCCATCCATCCGCTTCGCGGGCATGAGCGCCACGCGGGCACGGGTACGCGCTCGGGCACGCGCACGGGCACGGGCACGCACACGCACACGCGCACGGGCCCGAGCGCCGTAACGAGCGCGCGCGAGGGCCGACGCGGGCACGGCCCATACCTTCGCTTATCTATGGGCGTTCGGCGCACGCTCCGCCGCGTCATCGAACTCACCATTGCGCGCGCCGTCCAGGAAGCATTCCCACTCGTTGCGGTCGAATACCAGCACGCCCTCCTCCGGGTCTCCCGATACGCGCATCAGAACCCAGAACTCGCCCGCGGCATGTGTGAACGCGATCTCGATCGCGCCATCGCCTTGGCCGGAACGCTGCCAGGATTGTGCGGCGAGGTCAATGCCCAGCGCCGCCACGGTCGGCTTCTTCGTCATGGTTTCCTGGCCACGCCGCAGTACAGCCACCGGGAGCCCTCGCTGTCGGCCAGATCCTTGTCTTCGGCACCCCATATACCGGTGAAGGTTACTTCCGGCTGAGCACCTTGGTACGGCGGTACCAGCTCCAGCCCGTCGAAGAATCGCGCGACCTTCGCCTTTGAACGGAAGTACATGTGTTCAGTCGCGGTGTCGAATACCGCGCGGAAACCTTCGGCGGCGAGCGGCGGCTTGTAATCGTCGGTCAGATGCGACAGCGACAGGTAGCTGCCCGGCGCGAGTAGGTCCACGTACCGTTGCACGAGTGCCCACGGATCGGATGTATCCGAGACAAACATCATGACACCAGTCATCAGCAGGCCGACTGGCTGGCTGAAGTCGATGAGCTTGGTGAGGTCCGGGTGATCGAGAATCGAGTCCGGCTCACGCAGATCTCCGCAGATCACGCTGATCGTACCGCCGCTGTCGATGAGATCTCGGCTGTGCAACTCGACCATCGGGTCATTGTCCACGTACACCACGTGCGCGGAAGGTATGACCTGCTGGACGACCTCATGGGTGTTACCGACCGTCGGCAGGCCTGAGCCGATGTCTACGAACTGCCGAATGCCCTGCCGCGCGATCCAGGTCGCTGCGCGCTGGTGGAAGCCACGGTTGGAGAACGCCGCGTCCCTGATTTCCGGCGCAGCCGTCAGAATCTGTTCCGCGGCCCCCTTATCGGCTTCAAAGTAGCTGCGACCTAGCAGCATGTAGTCATAGATCCGCGCTGGCGTTGGCACGCTTGTGTCAACGCCGGCGGGTACCTGAGGATCCTCGGTCATCGCCGCCTCCAAGGGAACAGTTAGCTCACAGTCTTACACGCTGCGTGCGATTCACGAACCCAAGGATCCGAGATTAAAGGTCACAATCAACGTTCATCCGCTCCTTCAAGATCACCTTCCACGTCAAGGTAAACCTGCCGGAGCTGGTCCAAGGTCTTGGTGTCCGGGGATTCCCAAAGGCCGCGTGACGCGGCCTCTAGCAGCCGTTCAGTAATGCCGCGCAGTGCCCATGGATTGGATTTATGCATAAATGCCCTTGTTTGTTCATCGAACACGTACGCTGTCGCGAGCTGCTCATACATCCAGTCCGCTACCACGCCGGCGGTCGCGTCGTAGCCGAACAGGTAGTCCACGGTAGCGGCCAGTTCGAAGGCGCCCTTGTAGCCATGCCGGCGCATCGCGGCGATCCAGCGCGGGTTCACCACCCGGGAGCGGAACACGCGCCGGGTCTCCTCCGCAAGCGTGCGTGTCTTGACCGCGTCAGGGACGGCGGAGTCCCCGATGTACGCGACGGGATTGCTGCCGGTCAGCCACCTGACCATCGCCACCATCCCGCCGTGGTACTGGAAATAGTCGTCGGAGTCGGCGATGTCGTGCTCTCGCGTGTCGGTGTTCTTCGCCGCGACCGCGATGCGCCGGAACGCGCTCTCCATGTCCGGCCGGGCATTGACCCCATCCAGGTCGCGCCCGTATGCGTAGCCGCCCCACACCGCGTACACCTCGGCAAGGTCGGCATCGTCGCGCCAGTTCCTCGCGTCGATCAGCGGCAGCAGCCCGGCGCCATACGCACCAGGTTTCGAGCCGAATATCCGCGTCGTCGCCCGCCGCCAGTCACCGTGCTCAGCACTGTCCGCCAAGGCGTGCGCGCGCAGGTAGTTGGCGTCAGGCGGTTCGTCCAGCTCGGCTACGGCACTGATCGCGTCATCGACGAGCGCGATGACATGCGGGAAAGCATCCCGGAAAAATCCGGAAATGCGCACGGTGACGTCGATACGCGGGCGCCCGAGGTCGGTGAGCGGCACGATGGAGAAGCCGGTGACTCGCCGGGACGCGTCGTCCCATTCCGGACGGCAACCGATCAGCGCGAGGATCTCCGCGATGTCATCGCCTTGCGTGCGCATCGCGGACGTTCCCCAGACCGTCAGCCCGACGCAGCGGGGGTAATCCCCTTCGTCGGCCAGATGCCTGGCCAGCAGCGAGTCCGCCAGACCGCGGCCGGTTTCCCAGGAGGTTCGGGACGGGATGGCCTTCGGGTCGACGGAGTAGAAGTTGCGTCCGGTGGGCAGGACGTTGACCAGCCCTCGAGTCGGTGAGCCAGACGGACCCGCGGGCACATAGCCACCGTCCAGTGCGTGCAGCACGGCCTGGATTTCGCCGGTTGTCGCGTTCAGCCGCGGAACGACCTCGGCACAGGCGAATTCCAGCACTCGAGCGACCGCGCCTATGTCCGCTACGCCCCATTTGCCCTGCGGTAGCGGGTCGTCCTCATGGAACTTTGGAGCCTCGCGGAAACTTAGGGGCCGGTTTCCGGCGCCTTTTCCTCCAGAGGGCTCCAAACTTCCAAGGAATCCCGAGTCGGTAGGCCGAGCGGAATATGTCGTTTCATGATTTGTCCGACTTGTGCCGACGAGGGGCGAGGGGCCGGACGGGGATTGTGTGCCGGACGGGGGCGGCGGAGCGGACGAGGACGGCGGAGCGGACGGGGCCGCTAGTGGGACGG
>JAFARZ010000188.1 GCA_019245115.1 Streptosporangiaceae bacterium
GCGGCCAGTGGAACTACACCCTGCTGCCCGTCCCCCGCCCCGCCCCGCCACCACAACCCGCACCCGGACCGGCCGCCCCGCCCGGCCCGGACCTGCACGCCCTGGCCGATCCCGCGATCACCGGACTGCCCCGCGCCGACCTGGCCGCCCTGGCCGCCAGCCTGGAAATCCCCCTGGCCGCCGCCCGTGAGCAGCGCCTCTACACCAGCCGCGGCCGGCCCCGCCGGATCGACAACCACCGCGTCCCCCGGACCCGGCTCACCCCCCAGGCCCGCGTGCTGGCCGCCATCTGCCGCTACCGCCTCGGCATGACTGGCCGCGCGATCGCCGCCCTGTTCCGCCTCGACTCCTCGGTCATCAGCACCGCCACCCGCGAGATCGCCGCCATCCTCGGCACCGCCGCAGGCCCCCTCACCCCCGGCCCTGTCCGCCTCCGCACCCTCAACGACCTGCACAAACACGCTGCCCGCCAACACATCACCCTCACCGGACCCGCGCAAGCAGCCGACACCCCGCCAGACTGACACAATAATGACCACCGCCACGCCGTAAACACACCTTATTTTGAAGTGTTTCCCCAGGGGGTACGTTGCGCCAACCATCCCCTAATGGCCTCCACCCTGGCCGCTTTCTGAACACGCCTTGGGAGGCGGGCACCTCGGCAGGCGGGCAACACGAGGCGATTTGCCGGGAAAGGCGTAATTATCAATGCGGGCCAACGTGAATAACACATGTATATTTTTGGGGCGTACGGCCTAATCGCCCGGCATCGTACAGCCGAATATGAGCTGACTATCAGTAGAACACGACCTTAATAATAGATGGTTTAAATGAATCGCAGCGGCTGCGCCCCAGATTGTGCGTCTTCTTCCTGCATGATGGACGGAGGTCCGGCTTGATACCTCCGAAGGACGGGATAACGTGCGGAAAAGCAGAAACCGGCGCTTGATGGGCTGGTCGCTTGCGGGCACTGCCGCGGCTGGCGGGGCGCTGCTCGGCGTGTACGCTGCCTCGGCCGCCCAGGCTTCCATGGGCACGATGCCAGGTGCGGTCACGCTGAGCCCGGCCGGCGGGGCGACGAGCGGCAGGCCCGCTTGGTCGACCAATGCCGCGTGCCCGGCCGGATTCCGGGGATCCGCGGTCTTCCGCGAGGTCCACGCCGATGGGACCACGACCAACAGCATCTCGCCGGCCACCAACACGGTGACCGGGCCGTTCAGCGGGACGCTGCAGGCGCCCATCTCACTGATCAAGTCGCTGGGCGGCATCCCCAATGGCGGCACTCAGGAGCTCGTCGTCATCTGCTTCTCCGGGCCGAGCCTCACCGGAACCTCGCATCCGGCGATGAGCACGTTCATCACCTACTCGGCCAACGGCGCCTCATACACGAGCACGGGCGTGGCCCCGGCGCCGGGCACCAGCTCCTCGTCGTCGCCCTCCCAGAGCGGAACCGGCCCTGGTTCCCGCTCGTCGTCGCCGAGCGGCACGACGTCATCGGCATCATCGGCGTCATCGGGGAGTCCGGTGAGCCCGGGCCCGGCGTCACCTGCTCCGTCGCCGTCGCCGGTGAATTCCGACTTCGCCGTGACCGGCTGAGCCGAGGCCGGGTGACGCCGAGTGGTGGGGTTCGCCGCGCGAGCCTCGTTCCAGAACGGCACCGGGACCGCTTACCAGGTCAACGCGAGCACCACGGTCGGCTCGGTGTCGGTCAGCTAGCCAGCTGGTGTTACCACCGCCGTTCAAAATTCAAGGTCTTTTCAGCGAACGGCGGTGGCTCACCATCAGCGGTCAGCCGTTCCAGATCTGGAACTCGGAGACCTGTCCGGCCGGCCATCCCGTATTGGCGGTGAAGTTCAGCCGCACATACCTGTAGCTCACCGAGGAGAAGGTGATCGTGACCGTGTTGCCGGTCGCGGGGTTGAACGTGTACCCGGCCGGCCCCGCGACCGTGGTGAAACCGGATCCGTCGTCGCCGCCGAGGACGGACAGGGTCTGCGTCCTGGTGCCCCACGAGGTGGACGGCGGGAGGTCGAGCACGATCCGGCTGAAGCTCTTCGTCGCGCCGAGGTCGACCTGGAGCCACTGCGGGAATGCGTTGTCGGTGCTCTCCCAGTAGGTGCTGGTGTTACCGTCCACCGCGTTGGCGGGCGCGTACACCTGGGTGTACCCGCTCGACGAGGCCGGCTGGTCCAGGGCAAGGTTCACCGGGCCGGTACCCGGGCCGGCCGCGGGGTAGACGGCGAAGTCGGAGATCTGCCCGGCCGGCCATCCGGTGTTGGCGGTGATGTCCGCCCGCACGTACCGGGCGGTCGCGGGGTTGAAGGTGATAGTGACCGTGTTGTTGCCGGCGTTCGGATCGAAGGTGTATCCGGCCGGGCCCACGATCGTGGTGAAGCTGGATCCGTCGGTGCTGCCCAGGATGGACAGGGTCTCGGTCCGGGCGCCCCAGGCCGTGGACGGGGGCAGTCTCAGGACGACCTTACCGATGCTGTAGCTCTGGCCGAGGTCGACCTGACCCCACTGCGGGAACGAGCCGTTCGCGCTTTCCCAGTAGGTGGACGGGTCGGCGTCGGTCATGTTCGAGGCGACGTAAGGGCCGTTCTCCGAGCTGGCCGACGCCGGCTGGCCGGCCGCGAGGTTGGTGGTGCTGTCGATGCCGGTGCCGCTCAGGCCGACGGTGGCCGGGCTGTTGTTGGCGTTGCTGGTCACGGTCAGGATGCCGGTACGGGATCCGCCCGCGGTGGGCTTGAACGTGACGCTCACCGTGCAGGAGCCGCCGGCCGCGACGGTCCCGCAGTTGCTAGTCTGGCTGAAGTCACCGGTCACCGCGACGCCCGACACGGTCGCGGATGCGGTGCCCGAGTTGGTCACCGTGACCGCCTGCGCGGCCGCGGTCGAGCCGACCACGGTCTTGGCGAAGGTCAGGCTCGCGGGGCTGAGGTTCAGCACGGGGCCGGGAGCGGTACCGGCGCCACTGAGGCTCACCGTGCTGGTGACCCCGCCGGCGTTGACCGTCAGGCTCCCGGTACGGGTGCCGGCCGCCGTCGGTTTGAAGGTCACGCTGACGGTGCACGAGCCGTTCGCAGCGATCGACGAGCCGCAGTTGCTGGTCTGGGCGAAGTCGCCGCTGGCGGATATCGACGACACCGGTGCCGCCGCGTTGGCCGGATTCGACACCGTCACGGTCTGCGCGCCGCTGGTCGTGCCGGTCGCGACCGAGCCGAAGTTCAGCGCGGTCGGGCTGACCGTCACGCCGTTGTCCGGGTACGGCGGGTATACCGGAGCCGGGTTGGTGCCGTTGCACTGCGTCGGGCTGATGCCCGAGTTGCCGCCATCGTCGGTGATCGTGAAGCTGGTGCCTTCGCAGCTGTAGCTCGGCGGGTTGCCCTCGTTGGCCTGTGCCACCCCGGTGGCGGTGACGTTGGTGGCACTCGCCGTGCCGCCGGTCTGCTCCTGGAGGGCGAATGTGCCGGTGCCGGCGATCGTCACGTTGTTCAGGTTGACCCCGCTGACGGTGCCCTCGACCCACTGGATCGCCTCGAACGGGCTCTGCTCGATCAGCGCGTTGGTCACGTTGATCGGACCGGTGATCGCGCCCTGGCTGCCGTCGAACCACAGCGCGCCGACGCCGAACTGCCAGTTCGGATCGAGGTCGCCGTCCCGGATCATCGTGTTGTTCTCGATCGTGGTCGTGCCGACCGGGGTCGAGGTGAACCGCTGCCCGACCTGGATGCCGCCGCCCTGGGTGATGCCGGTGTCGGCCACCAGGTTGCCGCTGACGGTGTTGTCGTGTCCGCCGTAGATCGCGATGCCGTTGGCCAGCTGCTGCAGTTGCACGGTGTTGTCTGAGATCGTGTCGTTGGCGTCAGCGCCAATGCTGGAATCCGCCCAGGTGGCGATGCCGTCGTCACCGGTGTTGCGGATGTCGCTGTTCGTGACGGCCGAGCCGGTGACGCCGCCGTGGAAGTTGATGCCGTCCGCGGTGGTATCGCGGATCCGCATGCCGCTGAAGGTCAGGCCGGTCATGGGTCCGTCCATCCACGCGCCGACCTTCATGTGCTCGATCCAGATGTCCGACACGGTGGAGTTGCTCATCGCGCCGCCGATGCCGTTGACCTGGCAGCTGTCGCACCGGTCCTGGACATTCCCGGAGATCGCGAAGTTCTCCAGGTGCACGCCGGTGCTGGGGCTGGGTGCGGAGTTGCCGTAGAAGCCGGGGGCCGTGCCGCTGATGGTCGAGTACCACATCCCGGCGCCCGCGATCGTGACGTTGTTGACGCTGATGTGCCCGGGAATGTTGTAGGTGCCGGGCGGGATCCACACCGTGCCGCCGGCCCCGGCCGCCGCGATGGCGTTGCTGAACGCGGCTGTCGAGTCGTTCACGCCGGCCGGGTCCGCACCCTCACTGGTAACCGACACCGAGCCGGACGGCTGGGTCAGCGGTGCCCCGACCTGCTCGAAGTCCGCGAGGTCGATGGTGTACGAGGCGGCGGTGTCCTCGGCGTCGACCTGTAGCTTGAACGTGGTTCCGGCCTGATAGGTCGTGCCGAACAGGCGGTGCACCTCGTCGTAGAAATGATGCGGGTTGCTGCCCGGCGTGTTGGTGAACGGGTAGCTTCCGTAGAACCAGCTGTACGCATTGGTCAGCGTGAAGTCGGTCTGCTTTACGCCATTTATGTACAGCGACAGCGGCGCCGTGTAGACCGACCCGTCCGGGCTGTCCGGGATGCTGTACCGGAAGTCGATGGAGTTGGTCGCCACCGGGGTGGTGAAACTGACGTACTGGCCGCTTGTCAGCGTCACCGCCTTGCGGCCCGAGGCTTCGTCGGCCAGCTGACCCTGTGTGTAGCTCGGGCCGATGACCGTTCCGCTGGTGGCGGAGTTCTCCGCCTGTACTTCGGCGTACGGCAGGCTGGCACCGCTGCCGCCAGTCGCTGCCGCCGACGCCGTCGCCGTCGCCGACGCGGACGCGGACGCGGACGCGGACTGGACCCCCGCACTTGCGAGGCCGGCGACCGGTAGCGACAGCGTGCCGATGATCAAGACGAGCATCCGCCTCGGATTTCTGACAGCGTGAAACACCATTGCTCCTCTCGGCGCGGACGCCGGAGCCGATCGGCCGGCGCCGCGATCAGGCGGGGTGAAGCGAGGTAACCCAGACGGTAAGCTCCCCGACATTACATTGCAATATAAAGATGAAAAGTCGGTAAATTGCAACTTATTACCGCAAGCTTGCAACAACCCTGCAATCCTGAAACCCCCAGCTCAACACGCCCCAGTCTCAGATTGCCGAGACAGGGGCACAGACCCCGGGCGCGAACGCTTCTCGGCCCCTAGAGCGCGGACGCTTCTTGCTGTTATCAGCATTTGCTTTCGGCCGGTCGTCGGCCGCTGTCGGCTTTGCCGGGATATGACCGTTATATGTACTGCGACCGCAGCGGACGGACGGAAGATTAGAGCTCCGTGGAGGGAAGGGCGCCGGTTTCCAGCGCCCTTCCCTCCACGGAGCTCCGAACTTCCACAAGATGGCTGGCCAGTGTGTCCGATATGTGTGGTGATACGCGGAAATTCTCAGCCTGGCGCGCACATCGGCCAAGGCGCCACAGCTGCCACATCCCCCTTCAGACTTATCTCCAGGTGCCGCGCTTCACCGGAAATGACCGCCGCCGGTATCGGCGACTGAGGCAGTGACGACCTTCATGTCGGTCATCGGGGCTCCCGCCATCGCTTATCTCGGGGCCCTCGCAGCGTGGAGACAGCAGCAGCGCCGCGAGTTTACGGAGCGTTTGTCGCCGCGACCGATGATGCCGTGGAGGCAATCGACATCCTCCTCACTGAAGGCCCCGATGCGCATCTGCGTGACCTCAGTCGGTGGGAGGACTTCCGCCAGGCCAGGCACAGATTCGACGCCGCATGGGGTCAGGTCCGCCTCGTGGCACCAGCGTCCCTCGCCGAGCACGCCCAGGCGTTCGTCGTAGCCGCGCGGAGAGACCTGAAAGTAGAAGCAGAGATGCCCGGCAACTGGCTGCGCCGGTAGCCCAGCCGGTAGCTCGGCCGGTAGCCCATCGGCAGGCTGCTCGGCATCGCTGCTAGCCGGCCCCATCTGCACGCCTCAGCTGACTGCCCGCCGGCGCGGCCGGTGCCCGTACGCACGCAGGCGCAGTCCGGTGACGCCGAACGGCTGGGTGTTGCGGGGGGTTTGCGGCGTGCCAGGGTATGACTCCCGGCGGCGGCGCGGGCGCTTGGCCGACGGGAGCAGGAAGCCGAGTGCCGCCGCGGTGCCGATGCTGAGCACCGACGGGATGTAGACGAACAACGCGGCTTCCAGCGGCGAGCCGTGAGCGGCGGCTAGGAATTGCGGCGGGAGCAGGACCATTTCGGTGACCGCGACGGCGATCACCGGTGTCGGGATCGCGGTCCGGCGCAGCAGTACTTGCGCTAGGCCGATCAGGAGGCCGGTCAATGGCCCGCCTATCAGCCCGATCCCGCCGCCGATGACGAAACCGAAGGCGGCGCTCGCGATTCCGGCCGTTAGCCCGGCCAGGAGACCGTAGCCGCAGCCGAGGCAGGGGCCCGCCAGCAGGCCGACGACCGCCCACGGCCCGACCCGGGCCGGGCCCCCGTGGCCGGCCTGGGGGATCAAGCTGCCGATGTGGTGCTTCCTGGTGCCGGAATGGTTCATCACTGAGTCCTTGGCTGGTGCGGGCTCAGCACAGCGCCCTCGGCCACGCGCCGGTAACGACAAACTCGAGTATTACTATGAGAGTATATACTCTCATAGTGTTAACTCTGCAAGAGTACGATAAAGCTCATGGACGATGAGGGCCAGCTGACCATCGAGGAACTGGCCAGCCAGGCCGGCACGGCCACCACCACCGTGCGCATGTACCAGGCCAAGGGCCTGCTGCCCCCGCCGCAGCGACGCGGGCGGATCGGCTACTACGGCCAGGGGCATCTCGCGCGGCTGCGGCTGATCGCCCAGCTGCAGGACCAGGGTTTCTCGCTCGCTAGCATCAAGCGGCTCACCGAAGCATGGGAGAGCGGGCGCGGCCTGGATGACGTCCTCGGGCTGGAGGCCCAGGTGGCCGCCACCTGGGCCCCGGAGACGCCGGTCCGGCTGAAACTCGCGCAGTTCAAGGAGCTGTTCGGCGGCCAGGCGATCACCCCGGCGATCATCCGCCGGGCTGTGCGGATGCGGCTGATCGGCTTCGACGGCATCGCGGTCACCGTCAAGAGTCCCAAGCTGCTGGAGATCGGCCTTGAGCTGGCCCGCTCCGGCATCCCGGTCAGCGAGGCCCTGGACGAACTCGAAGCTCTCCGGGCCGCGGCCGATACCATCGCCGGACGATTTACCAGGGTCTTCGAGCGCAACATGTGGGAGCCGTTCGTGGCGGCCGGCCTCCCGGCCAGCCAGGTCCGCCCGCTGACCGAGTCCCTGCAGCGCCTGAGCACCCTCGCCGAGTCGGTCGTCGAGGCGGCCCTGCGCGACGCCCTGCGCCGCAAGGCAGGAGAGTTCCTCGCCCAGCAGGCCGCCCGCCTCGACAATGCCGAAATCCGCGACGAACTCCGCCCGCTCGTCCGCGCCGCCGGCCTCGACATGTAAACGCCCGCCAGCACCAGGCCAGCAGGCATGACGCAGCCGCATATTCACATGTCCTTCTGCCTGCTGTCATCCAGGTACACCGGGGTGCGGTGGTCCTTGCGCGCCCTGATCATCTCCTCGAAGTTACCGGTCAGGTTCCGCACGTACAGCTGAGCTATGCCCTCGTGCCGCATATGTGCCTCCAGGCTGGCGGCGTCCAGGCCCGACCACAGCAGCCGCTTGGCCAGCTCCACGCCTACCCGGCTCCAGCCGGTGATCCGCGCCGCGATGTCATAGCAGGTACCGAGCAGCTCGTCGGCGGAGGTGACCTGGGACACGAGTCCGATGCGGGCCGCCTCGGCGGCGTCCACGTCCCGCCCGGTGAGCATGATCTCGAAGGCGCGGGAGGCGCCGATAGCGCGGGGCAGCAGGTAGCTGAGCCCGAGCTCGGCAGAGGACAGCCCGTTGTTGATGCCAGCCGCGCGGAAGAAGGCGCCGTCCGCGGCGACCCGGATGTCGAAAGCGAGCGAGAGGCACAGGCCGCCGCCGATCGCGGGACCGTTGATGGCCCCGATCACCGGCTGGTGCATCTTTCTGAGGGCGAGGATGACGTCGTCGAGCAGTTCCATGGCCCGCAGCGAGATGCCCGGGAGGGTCAGCCCGTCGATATCCGGCACGCGGCCGGAATCCACCAGGTCGGCCCCGGAGCAGAATCCGGGCCCCGCGCCGGTGACCACGACCACCCGGGTGTCGTTGTCGCGGCTGATCTGCTCCAGTGCCTGCCGGAACGGGATCATCACGTCGAACGACATCGCGTTCATCCGCTCCGGGCGGTTCAGCGTGACCAGCGTGACATGCGGCCTGGGCTTGGCCACGAGAAGGAACGGCATACCAGGCGACGGTAGAACGTGTTCTAGTCCACGTCAACGGCGCGGCCGGGGCCCGCTGCGAAGAGGCCCTGGGACGCGGGCAGCATTGCCTCCGCGCCTACCGGAACGGCAGCCTCCCTCGGGACCGGTCACCGGGGACCGGCCGGCGGTCAGATCTTGCTGAACTCGATGGCCCCGGTGAATTTGAGGCTGGTCAGCCCGGCCTTTTTGCCGCACGCGCGGAATTGGTCCGGCGAGACCTGGGCGACGATATTCTCAGCGGCGCCCTTGCCCCAGCCGGCCGTGATAGGACCGTAGAACGCACTGAACGCTGTCAGGTCAAGCCGTGCCGTGCCGAGGGCCACGGTACTGGTCCGCCCATCCGCCCAGGTGATGTGCTGGGTCAGCTTCCGCAGCGGCAACCTGCATGACGCGCTGCCGCTGCCGCTGACGGTGAACGATCCGGCCCGCGATGAAGGCTGCCCGCCGAGGGTCTGGCAGTCGCTGAAGCTGCCGGTGCCCGTCTCGGTCACCTGCTGGGACGGGCTGTGGCGGAGCCCCGGGGTGAAGGTGAGCTGCGCCGATACCGGGCACACGATCGCCTCGGCGGTAGCGGCCCGGGCCGGCCCGGCCGCGACGGCCCCTCCAGCGGCCAGTAGGGCCGCGGCCGCGGTTCCGGCGAGAATGCGGCGGAATTTACCGTCAGAAATGGCGCGTATTCTGCGCATGAGCGATTCCCCACTGTATTTATCCCGGGCGCGTGCGTGCCCGGGAGTTCTCTGGTTGATGAACGTTATCGTACCAGGCGAGGCCTCCGTAAACCATAATGCGGCGGCATTTCCGGTAATCCGAATCGCCTGATTCCTGGTAATTAGAGGATTATTTAGCCCATCCTGGGCGGCCAATCCCAGCCCGGCCTCCTGGCCCGGGGACGAGTAACCACCGTCCGTTCGGTATGAAAGGCACTTATAACGAACGGACGGTGGCGCGTCATCACCGACACGTGGCGAGTCCCGGACCCGGGACCGACGCGACAGCTACCAGGCCGTGACCAGCGAAATCGCGGGATACCAGAATGTCGCCGACCGGGACCGGCACCGCTCCCGCAAGTCCAGGTCCCCCTCCTCCTTATCTGGCCGTGGCGGGGCCGACCCGTCAGTAGATCAGCGGGAAGGTGAACAGCTGGTTCGGCTGGGCGTGCGCGGTGTCCGGGATGCAGCCGGACCAGTACGGGGAGTTCCCTGCCGTGGCGCAGAAGTACCCCATCGTCCCGGGAAGGATAGGTGCCGCGGGCGTATAAAGCACGGACCGCAGGCCGATGTTCGGCGCGGACTGCTGGAACTGCTGGAGGTTGGCGTTGAGAGTGCACGGCGTCAGTTTGGTAAGCGGGGGGTTGGTGAGCGTCGTTACAGTCAGGCAGTTGCCCGGCTGGCCGACGGACAGGATCTGCTGGGACAGCCGGTCGTAGGTGAACTGCTGGCCCAGGTTCAGCAGTTGGCAGGTCGTGAACACCAGGTTGCTGGGGCTGCCCGTGGCGGGGGTGAGGCAATCACCGTCGTACCGCACGATCACGAAGGTGCCCGGTGGCAGCGGTGCGGCTGAGGCAGGGGCGGCGCTGGCCAGCATGGTGCCGGCGAGAAGGGCCGTGAGCAGGACCAGACGGCCCCGGGCCGGGCGAGTGCGGAACTTGGCCCGCATCGGTGGTTCTCCGAAGAACATGACTTTACGCATTAGATTGTCCTTTACGCTTTTCGGCTGCCTTCTGCGGCTGGGACCAGTGCGGCTGGACAGAATTCCCGGCATACCCGCCTGCTGAGGCGATCTTAATACCTCTGCGCGCCAGAGGGCGGATAATTTACCTCCAACTGCCGCGCCGCCAGGACAGGTGCTGGCTGGCATCTGTGTCAAAATCGGGACAGAAGGACCCATTACTGTAGCCGGGGTATTGCGTGCAATTAAAGCCGAATACCCGCTGCCCGATGGGCAAAATTCGCAGGGGTAACAAATGTTCGGCGACGCCACCGCCGTCAGCGACGCCGACACCATCACCGGCCAGACCGTCATCGACCCCGGCGAGTCCCTGACCTTCCCCGGCGACGGCACCGTAACCGTCACCGGCACCTATAACTGCGCGGCCGGCACCGGGATCGGCGCCTTCACCGTAGGCGCCAGCCAGGACAACTCCAGCACCGACATCGCCGCCGGCGGCGCCGTCATCGCCGGCTCTTGAGCGAAGCCGCTTGCCCCCGCCCGCATGCTGTCCGCGATTCCAGCGGAAACCAGCGCCTGGCCAGTACCCCAGCGCGCTCAGCCGGACGATGCGTAGCCACTAGACGACGGTAACCAGCACGTCCTTCCAACGCATCGTTCCCGAGGATGACACCGCCGCGCGGATCGACAGGAGTAGCGTGCGGGGTGAGATGACCAGTCCAGCGGGCATAGTCGTGGTCGCCCACGGCGGCCGTGAGGTGAGCACGCGGCCCGTTACGGCGGTGGATCCGCCTGTGCTGCGGATGATTCCGGTGGCCTGGGCGATCGGGCGCGCGGTCCGCGGTGACGGGATAGCGGTGTGGCGGCACCGGTTCGAGGTGCGCGGCTGGAACGGTGATCAGGCCTCGCCGGCTGGTGACCTGAGCCGGCTGCTCGACCGCGTCCGGGCCCGGTACGACGGCGTTCCGGTGGTCCTGGCCGGTCATTCGATGGGAGCGCGCGCCGCTTTCCGGGCGGCGGGCCATCCGGCGGTATGCGCGGTGGCCGGCCTGGCGCCGTGGCTGCCGGCCGGGGAACCCGTCGGTCAGCTCGCCGGGCGGCGGGTGCTGCTCGCGCATGGCAGCGCCGACACGGTCACCCGTCCCGGCGACACCTGGGCCTACGCCGAGCGCGCCCGCGCGGTGACCTCGGTGACGGCGCTCGAGGTCCGCGGCGGCGACCACCCGATGCTCCGCCGGGCGAACCTGTGGCATGCGATCGCGGCCGAGTTCGCCCGGCTGTCGTTCGGGTTGCCCGGCGGCCCCGGTCAGGCCGCGGCGGCTGTCCGGGCGGCCGCCGCCACGAGGGCGCCGGCGTCCGTCGTCTAGGGCCGCTGACCATTGCTCATGGCCGGCGGGCGACGAAGACGTATTCCTGGCTGTCGCCGGTGAACGGCTCGAAGCCGAACCCGCCGTACAGTGCCTCCAGCTCAAGGCCGGAGACGTCCAGGAGTCCGAGCCACTCGTTCTTCGTCGCCCACCACAGCGAACTCTTCGCGCCGGTTTCGCGGACGATATCGATCCGGTTGTCGCCAACCGCGTACCTGATCGTGTGCGGCAACGGTTCCGGTTGCCGCACGCCGTCGAGGCGTGCGGCGATCCGGTGGTCGAAGGCGAGCGCGTTCCAGGCGAAGCGGCCGCCCGGCAGGAGCGAGGCGGCGACCCGCTCGAAGGTGCGACGGCGGTCGGCCCACGTTGGCAGGTGCAGCAGCGCGCGGAACGGGCAGTAAATGAGCGCCGCGCGCTGGTCCAGGGCGAGGTTCCGCATGTCTTCGGTGCGGAGGTCGAGTTCCACGCCTGCCTCAGCCGCGTTCCTCCTGGCCTGCTCGAGCATCGAGGGCGACGTGTCGATTCCCGTTACGCGCTTGCCCGTCTCCCGCGCGACCGGGATCGCGACTCGTCCGCTCCCGATCGCCAGTTCAACCAGCGGGCCGTCGGCTTCGCGGGCAAGCGCTGTGTAGAAGGCGATGTCGGCGGTCATATGGGCGGACCAGCCGGCGTAGTGATCCGCGCAGCCCTCGTCCCAGCTCATTCGCTTATGCTCGCACCGGGGCTGGGCGTTCTTATCCAGGGAACGACGGGCCTGCTTCCTCCACCACGGCGGGTTCGCCAGTGATGGCATCGGCGGGCGGAAGGGGCTGAGCCGGGAACACGAGGGGGCCGCGGCGAAGCAGGAGGCCGGCGAGCAGCGCCCCGCCCGCCAGTATCCCGGCGATCCACCGGAAGGCCATGTCGTATCCGTGCGCCGAGGCCAGGCCGAGCAGAGCCGGGGTGACATGCCCGCCCGCCGTCGCGATGTGTGCCGCCAGGTATGAGGCGACGGCGCTGGCGAAGATGGTGTTCAGCAGCGATGTCCCGATGGAGGCGCCGAGCTGCTGGCCCACGGTCACGGTGGCGGAGGCGATGCCCGCGTCCTGCGGCGCCACCCCGAACGTGCCCGTGTTGATCGACGGTGCGAGCACCATGCCCAGGCCGGTGCCGATGAGGATGACCGGCCCGAGGACCCCGTCGACGTAGCCGGTGTGCACGCCGAGCGTGGTAAACCAGACCGCCGCACCCGCCGCCGTGGCCATGCCGGCCGCGACGACTGGCCTGGGGCCGGTCCTGGGCATCAGCACGATGGTCGACACGTTGGCCGCGACGGCGATCCCGCCCACGATGGGCAGGAACGCCACCCCGGTGACGACCGGTGTGTAGCCCAGCGTCTGCTGCAGGTAATAGGTCAGGAACAGGAACGTCGCGAACATTCCCGACGCCGCGATCAGGACCGACAGGTAAGCGCCGCCGCGGTTGCGGTCCAGCACGATCCGCGGGGGAAGCAACGGGTGCGCGGCACGCAGTTGCCAGAACGCGAACGTCACCAGCAGTACGACGCCGGCCGCCAGGAACCCGTACGTCGAGGGCGTGTGCCAGCTGTGCGTGGCGGCGTTGGAGAATCCGTAGACGAGGCAGAACACCGCCCCGGACACGCAGATCACGCCGGGGATGTCGAGCTTCGGCCTGGCCCTGGAGGGCTGTCGCTGGAGCAGCAGCGATCCCCCGCCGAACGCGGCACCGGCGAAGACCAGGTTGATATACAGCGCCCAGCGCCAGGAAAGATATTCGGTCAGCGCACCGCCCAGCAGCAGGCCCACGGCTCCGCCAGCGGCGGAGATCGCTCCGTAGACGCCGAACGCCTTGCCGCGTTCCTTCGAGTCGCTGAACGTGGTCGTCAGCAGCGACAACGCGGCGGGCACCAGCATCGCGCCGAACAGCCCCTGGCAGGCACGCGCGGTCACCAGCATCGCGAAACTGGTCGACGCGCCGCCTACCGCGGAGACCCCGGCGAAGCCGACCAGGCCGGTCAGGAACATCACCTTGCGCCCGACGAGGTCGGCGAGCCTGCCGCCGAGCAGGAGCAGACTGCCGAAGGCAAGGGTGTAAGCGGTGACCACCCACTGCCGGTCCGCGGTGGTGAAGTTCAGCGCCCGCTGCGCCGAGGGCAGCGCGATGTTCATCACGGTGGCGTCCAGCACCACCATGAGCTGCGCGATGCCGATGACGGCCAGGATGAACCACCGGCGCGCGTCTGGCTCCGGGAGACCGCCGACCTCGGGACGGTTGACTTCAGGCATGGCCTTCGCCCAATCTGGAGAAGCCTTCTCCGCTTAGGCCTAAGCTAGCAGGAGCCGGGGGCCACCCGAACAGCCGGCAAACTGAACTTGTTTGTGCGTATGCACGTGCATGTACGAAGTGTTAACGCGCACATTTATGCAATCGATCTTTTAGCACCCCGGGTTAACTGCGCCAATTGACGCTACGCAACCCGGGAGACGGCTCTTGAGGCAGCGATGCCGTCGGTATATCAGCAGGTAGGAGGGGGCTCGCACACGGAGGGACGAGCTACCGGCGCGTTGCGTGATGCAATTTCGCCACGTTGAGAACGCCTGGATAACTATGTCTGACACGCCACGTGACATACCGGCGTAATTGCGGGTAGCATAGCGTTGCTCACGTTGAATCGACATGGCCGCCTTCCCCGGATAGCACGGCATTCAACCTTCCTCCAGGAGATACCGCAGATGAACTCCGGCAACAGCGTGCAGGATGCTGACTCGCGCTGTGCTCCCGCCGCGAACGAACTAGCGGAGACCGTGCCGGGCCAGGACGCCGATCAGGCCGCCACGGCCGACCGGCTGTCCCGACCCCAGCCTCGATTCCAGCACGTACAGGACATCCAGGAGCTTGTCGACAAACTCGCCGCCGTCACCAAGCAACTGCGTCACCCCGGTCACGGCGACAGCTGACTGAGCCTTCACGCGCTGGAAAGCATCACCCGGCCCATTCGCGGAGCAAGCGCTCGGTGTCCGCCGCGGTCAGCGCCGCGGCGCGGACGAGCGCGAAAGCGCGGATGTAGTTCGCCACGTCCACCTGGCCCTCCAGATAGACGCCGCCGGACATCGCCTCGAGGTACACCACGCCCAGGCTCGGCGTGTCCGGGAACCTGAGGACGGCGAGCGACGCGCTGCCCGCGGCCGCGTGCGCCCCCGCGGAGAAGGGCAGGACCTGGAGCGTCACGTTCGGGAGGTCGCGGACCACCTCGGCTAGCCGGGCTCTCTGGGCGGCCATCACCTCCGGGCCGCCCACCTCCTGCCGCAGGGCCGCCTCCCCTATGACGATCGACAGCCGCGTGCCGCCGCCCAGGATCGCCTCCTGCCGTGCCACTTTCGCGGCCACGACCAGATCCCGCTGGCCGTCCGTCTGATATCCGGCCGCGGCCGACGCGACGGCCCGGGCGTAGCCGGCGGTCTGCAGGAGATCGGGCACCAGCTGCGACTCGTACATCATGATCTCGGCCGCCGCCGATTCCATGATGAGGTAATCCCCGAACGCCTCGGGCAGCACGTTCGCGTACTGGTCCCACCAGCCGTGGGCGCCGCCGCGGCGGGCCAGGCCCACCAGGGCGGCCTGCTCGCCCTCAGGCACGCCGTACTCGGACAGCAGTTCGCGCAGCTCCTTGGCCCGGATGCCGCGCTGGCCGGTCTCGATCCGGCTGATCTTGGAGCGATCACATTCGAGCACACGGGCCGCGTCCTCGAGCGCGTATCCCATGTTCTCCCGGTACCGGCGCAGTGCTCCGCCTACCAGCCGGCGCCGCACGGGGGGTTCTCCAGCCACCGTTCCTGCCTCTCCGCGGGTTGACCGCATATGTGAGTCGTGCTACTCGCTCAGGAACGTAGCACTTGGAGTGACGCATACATGCGAACGACACGCCGACCGCAACGGCAACAACTTGCCATCGTACGAACGTGTGTACTAATCCCGCATCCGCCCGATGGCGGCCATGATCCGGTTCTCCGACACCGGAACCGGGGTTCCCAGGGTCTGCGCGAACAGGCTGACCCGCAGTTCCTCCAGCATCCAGCGCACCGCGCGAAGGTCGTCGTCCGCCGACGCCGGCAGGTCAGCGAGCGCCTGCTGGCGGGCCCGTTCCACTCGCTGTATGACCGCCATGCTGACGGCGTCCCGGCCCGGGTTCTCCGGCAGCTTGTCCAGCCGCCGTTCCATACCCCGGAGGTAACGCGCCACGTCCGGCAGCCGGCGATATCCGGTCGCGGCGATGAAGCCCGGGTAGACCAGCCCGGACAGCTGCGCCCGGAGGTCAGCGACGGCGGCGCGGACCGCGTCGCCCCGTGCCTCGTCAAGGCGGACCGCGATGCCGTGGGCCAGCCGGAGCACGGTTTCCACCCGCCGCACCACCTCGGCGGTGGTCTCGTGCAGCGAAGCCCGCACCGCGTT
>JAFARZ010000305.1 GCA_019245115.1 Streptosporangiaceae bacterium
GGGCGAGCTGGTTGGCGGCGGTGTTGAGGCCGGCGTAGCTGAGCCGTGCCGGGCCGGCGACCAGCGCGGTCGCGTCCGGGGTGCGGGCCGCCTGCTGCTCGAACAGTTCGGGGAAGGTGCCGGCCGGTGTCTCGCGGACCGGGCCGGCTGCGGCGGTCAGGAACTGGGCCCGTTCGGCCGGGCTCAGCAGCGGCACCGCTCCTACCAGCCGGTCGGGGTCGGCGGCCATCGCGGCCAGGATCACCTGCAGATGCCCCGCCATCCGCTCCACCGTCACGGCGTCGAACAGGTCGGTGTTGTATCCGATCGCGAGGTTCAGCGAACCATCGCGCGGTATGAACTCGAAGACCAAGTCGAACTGAGCGGCTGGCCGGGGCAGATCCTGAGGGGAAAATCGCAGCCCGCTGGCCGTCCGTGGCCGTACGATCGCGTTCTGAAGCACGATCATGGTCTGGATCAAGGGTGTACGGCCGGGGTCGCGTTCCGGCTTAAGCCGCTCGACCACCCGGTCGAACGGCGCTTCATCGTGAGCGAAAGCCTCCAGCGCCGTTTCCCGGACCTGGGACAGGAACTCGCCCACGGTCGTCGTGTCGTCTACCTGGCTACGCAGCACCACGGTGTTGACAAAGAACCCGATCAGGTCCTTGAGCTCGGCCCTGGTGCGGCCGGACGTGGCGGTGCCGATCGCGACATCCCGCTGGCCGCTGTAGCGGGACAGCAACAGCTGCACCGCGGCCGTCAAGGTCATGAACAGCGTGGCCGAGCGGGACTGCCCCGTCCTGGTCAGCCTTTCCACCAGATCAGCCGGCAGGTCATGGCGGCAGACGGAACCGGCGGTGGTGCGCACCGGCGGCCGGGGCCGGTCGGTCGGCAGCTCGAGCGGTTCGAGTCCGGCGAGCTTGCGGCCCCAGTAGTCCAGGTGCTCGTCCAGGGCGGAACCGGCTAGCTGCTCGCCCTGCCACAATGCGAAGTCCGCGTACTGGATCGGCAGCTCAGGCAGGATGGCGGCGCTGCCGCGCACGCTGGCTGAGTAGAGTTCGGCCAGCTCATCGACGAGCACTCTGACCGACCAGCCATCGGTGATGATGTGGTGCTGGCCTAGCAGCAATATATGGTCGTTCTCGGCCAGCCGCAGCAGCGTCGCCTTGGTCAGCGGTCCCCGCCGCAGATCGAAGGGCAGCTTCAGTTCGTTCGTTAGCGCCCGCTCCACCGCGGCGTCCCGCGTGTCATCGGGTATCGCGGACATATCCAGGACGCGAAGCGGGATGTCGCCCTCGGCGGCGACCACCTGCATCCCGCGCCCGTCGACGTTGTCAAACGTCGTCCGCAGAGACTCGTGGCGGCTCGCCAGCGCGTCCAGTGCCTCCCGCAAAGCGCCGACGTCAAGCCGGCCCGACAGCCGCACTCCGATTCCCGTGTTGTACTCGGCAGCGCCGGAGGTCAGGTCGTCCAGGAACCACAACCGCCGCTGGGCGGCCGACAGCGGCACCGTCCGCGTGCCCGTGCGTGGCGCGGGGACAATACGATCGCCCCACCCCCCGTTCCCCCTGCCCTTTCGCCCATCACTGGGGCGGGCATGCGCGGGCAGCAACTCGGCCAGGCGGGCAGCGGTCCGCGCGTCGAACACCGCGCGCACTGGAAGCCGCGCTCCACACGTCTCGCCGATCCTGAAGGCGACATCGATCGACAGAATAGAGTCGCCGCCGAGTTCGAAGAAGTTGTCATGGATGCCGATGTGGTCCAGGCCGAGGACGTCGGCCAAGATCCGGGTGACGACCCGTTCAGCATCGGTACGCGGGGCCACGTAGTCACTATCCGTCGCGGAGCTCCACGTCGGGACGGGGAGAGCGCGGCGGTCGAGTTTGCCGTTGGGGGTCAGCGGGAGGGTGTCCAGGATGGTAAAGGTGGCGGGGATCATGTAGTCGGGCAGGGTGTCCTTGAGCCAGTCGCGCAGGTCGGCGGCGGCCGGTGAACTGGTAGCGGGGACGATGTACGCGGCCAGGTGCTTGCGGCCGGGTGTGTCCTCGCGGGCGATCACCGCGGCGTCGGCGATGGCGGGGTGCTGGCCCAGTACCATCTCGATTTCGCCCGGTTCGATGCGAAAGCCGCGGATCTTGACCTGGTCATCGGCGCGGCCGGTGAATTCGAGCTGCCCGGCTCCGTGGGATTTGCCTGGGCCTCCGGCCGTGGCGGTCCACCGGACCAGATCGCCGGTAGCGTACATGCGGCTGCCGGGAGGGCCGAAGGGACAGGCGATGAAGCGCTGGGCGGTCAGCCCGGGCCGGTTCAGGTAGCCACGGGCCAGCCCCGCCCCGGCGATGTACAGCTGACCGGCGACGCCGGCCGGCACCGGGCGTAGGTCCGGGCCCAGCAGGTAGACCTGCATGTTGTCCAGCGGGCCGCCGATCGGCACGACATCGGGCACTGATGCGGGGCCAGGCATGGGGAAGCAGGTGGCGAACGTTGTGGTCTCGGTCGGGCCGTACCCGTCGACCACGGTCAGGTGGGGGCAGGCGGACAGTACCCGGCGGACCGCGGCCGCCGGCACCACGTCCCCGCCGGTCCATACTTCCCGTGCTCCGGCCAGGCAGTCCGGCGCGTCCTGGGCGATGATCCGGAACAGCCCGGAGGTCAGCCACAGCGCGGTCACTCCATGGTCGGTGATCATGCGGCGCAGCGTGCCGGGGTCCAGGTCGCCGGGGGGCGCCACCACGACCGTCCCGCCGGACAGCAGCGGGACCCACAGCTCGTAGGTGGAGGCGTCGAAGGCGAGCGGGGAATGGAGTAGGACCCGCTGGTGCGCGCCGCCGGCGAAGCGGTGGTCAGCGGCGAGCGCGGCTACGTCGCGGTGGCGGACCGCGACTGCTTTGGGCTGACCGGTGGAGCCGGAAGTGTAGATGACGTAGGCCAGGTCCTCGGGGTCGGCGGTGACCGAGGCCGGGCCGGCCGAGGGCCCAGCGGCCAGTCCGGCTGCGTTGAGCAGGATGGTGCGGCCGGCGTGCAGCCCGGCGGCGGTGGCGTGCCAGGCCTGGTCGCACAGCACGACCCTCGCCCCGGCCTCGGCCAGGAGCAGCCGCATCCGCCCAGCCGGGGCCCGGGTATCGACCGGCAGGTACGCGGCACCGGCTGTGACCACCGCGAGTACCGCGATGACCTGCTCTGCTGACCGTTCGGCCAGCACCCCGACCCGGTCGTCCCGGCCCACTCCCAGCCCCACCAGCCGCGCCGCCAGCCGGTTCGCGGCCGCCTCGAGCTCGGCGTAGGACAGCCGCCCGCCGTCGAAGATCACCGCCGGGGCATGCGGGGTGCGGGCGGCTTGGGCCGCGAACAGCTCGCCGATCAGGCTGGGCGAGAGCTCAAACTCGCACATCTGAAGAGAGCTGTCGTCCTTGACCACCATGACATCCCGTCCTTCCGGTCAGGTTCGCCGCAGTGTAATGAGGTGCAAGAGATAACCGGCGTACGCAGACGCGGCTGTCGGCGCTAAGCGCCGATCACCCGCTGACGCCGACGAACAAAGCGGCCGCCAACATGGATTCCGTAAATTTTTCCCGTGGCTGGATCCCGCACAAATCGCCCGGTGGATACTTGACTGAGTGATGTGGGATCCGACACCGAAAAGGTAGAGTTCTCGTGAAAGGCCAGACGAACAAATTTCTCGCCATCGGCAGACAGGTAAACGGTCCCATCGCTGTCCGCCTTCACCGTGCACTGGATATCACCGTTGATGTACTGGCCGACGCAGCCGCTCGGAGGCGCTACCCGCGGCCCGCCCTGCGCCGGGATCCGAGGCAAATTGATCGGGACGCCGGCCCGGGCCAATTCGGGCTGAAGGTCCCGCCATAGGCCGGCGCCTGTATTGGAATTGCTGGTGAGCGCCACCACCCACCCATCGGCCGGATTTATCCGCACGTAACACGATGTTCCGTAGGCATTTCCATCGTGCCCGACCCACTCCGCGGATTGCTGCCGGTACACCGCCAGTCCCGGACCCCACCCGTCGGCCAGACCGAACGGGTCGGCCCGGGGAACGGCCTGCCTCATCTGCCTGGCGTAGGTAGCCAGAAGTACCTCGGGTTTCCCTGGCCCGACGTGGATCAACCCCAGCTTGACTAGGTCGGTCGCGCTGAGAGCAAGCGCGCCGGCCGGGGCGAAGGCCGGCACCAGTTCCTGCCGGACCGGCCGGGTCCTGCCGACGGCGGTATTCACCGAATGACCCGTGGCGATCTGCCGCCGGGGCGGTATGTTCCCATGCTGGTTGACGTAGGCGGCCTCAATTCCCAACGGCCGCAGCAGGATCGACTCGACCGCCTCAGACCAAGACATACCCGTGACCGTCTCGATCAGCCGGCCAGCCACGATATAGCCCGGATTGGAATACGAGAAACCCGTCCCCGGCGGCTGCACAAGGTTTCTGCCGCAGACGTGCTCAACAATATATTGCCGAAGTGATGAGCTAGATTTCTCTTCCATGCCTGAGCTTTCCGCAAGCCCGCTGGTGTGGCTCAGCAATTGCCGGAGGTTTATCATCGCCCCGAGGTCTCCCATCTCGGGCACATAGTTATGAATCGGCGCGTCCAGGTCCACGTCGCCGTCTGCTACCAGGATCATGGCCACGGTCGCCGTGAAAGATTTAGTGATCGAGCTAATAGGAAAGACCGCATCGCGGGTAACGGGGAGACCGGTTTCGAATTCGAGCTCACCGATCTCATGAGCAAAGCACAAACCGCCATGGTAGATGGCGAACTGGGCACCCGGCACCTGGTGCTTGCGCGTTAGTGCGGTGAACGCGTTCAGCATCTGCTCGCTGATTTGCAGGTCCTGTCCCGGTACGGCCATCTGAGCCTTCCTGACCTGCCGATCGCTGTCGGCATTTGGTCTGCTCGTCAATTGCTGTGCTTGTCGCCAGCCCGGTTGAGCCAGCCCGGTTGAGCCAGCCCGCAGGACAGTTAAACAGCAGCCGGTGTACCCGAGGTCTACCCAAGGTCTACGCGAGGTCTACGCATTGCGGCTGAAGCTGGGCTGACAGGATCATTGCCTGGAACTCTGATGGAGCGGAATACCGCATGGGTTCCCAGTGGGAACCGCATGGGTTCCCAGTGGGAGATGATGGACCGCACAAGCGCGACGCCGTGGCAGGATGCGCTGATCATCCGCTCTCGGCGTCGGCCCGGTGAGGGCAGGCGGGTCGGGTTGGCCGCTTGCGTAGACCTTGGGTAGACCGTGGGTAGACCGGTTGCTGTTTAACTGTGCTGCGGACAATTCTTTTATGCCACGGATTCGGGATGGGAGATCAGCCGAATGTCACCTGTCTTGCAGAATACTGTTACCTATGAGCTGAGCGCGAGCGAGGTCCGGCAGGTTACCGGGCTTGTCGA
>JAFARZ010000009.1 GCA_019245115.1 Streptosporangiaceae bacterium
AGTTTGGTGTACCCCGGTGCACAAAAATCACCACGAGGCCCGGATCAACCATGCGAGGACACTGCCGCGGCCCGGGAATACGGGACGAACCGGCTGTCCGGTAGCATGACTGCCCGGCGTCATCATGTGCGGCTGCAGCACTTGACACCCCACGGCTACGAGTTACGCGACAGCCTCGTTTCCGGTCCCTTTTCCTCCATGGGGCTCGAAACTTCCACATGGATGACCCCAAAACTTCCGCGCCAACCGCTGCGGTCGGCCCGCGCCCACCGCCGCAGTCGGCCCTGGCCCGCCGCGGTCGGCCGGCTCCGCCGTGGTCGGCCCGGCTCCGCCGTGGTCGGCCCTGCCTCCGTCGCCGACGGGACCCTGGCCCCATATGTCACCCGTCCTGACTCACATGTCACCCGTTGGTGCTCGACAACGGTGACATTTCGGACAGGTTTTGGGTTGTGACGGGTGACATGTGCGCCGTAGCGGGCAATGCCGGTAACTTAACAGCTCAGCGAAGCCGGCCCGGGCCGTACGGGCCGTCGCCAGTTGCTCCGCCTGTCGCTCATATCCGCATTTGCCGGACATGGATCCGCAGATTTGTGCGGTGGTTTTACGCCTTGCGGTGGATACGTAGGACTCCAGTACCACAAAGTCACCACGAAGCGTAAAACCACCGCGCCAGCCGTGGCATCGCGAGCCAGTGGCGGCTGGCCAGGCGGGCTTAATTCACCGGGATTGGCCGTAGCGGGTGACAAGTCGATGTCCCGGAAGAGGAACCGGGGCAGCGTGGGCGGGCGGAGCGGATCGGGGGACAGGTTCGGGCGGACTCGGCAGGCGAGGGTCAGGGTTGGGGGCGGGACAGGGCCGAGGCGAATTCGGCAGGCGAAGGGGTTCGGGGGTGGAGGGGCCGGCGGAGCGAGGCTGCCAGAGCGGGCTGTGTCAGGGCCGGGCTAGTTCGGCGGGCAGGGCTTCGCGGATGGCGGGGTGGCGGAACTCGTAGCCTGTCTCGAGCAGGCGCCGGGGCGTCACCCGCGAACTGGTCAGCAACTCGACCGACGCCTCGCCTATCGCCAGGCGCAACAGCCAGGCCGGCACCCGGAGCCAGGGCAGGTAGGGGCGGCCCATGGCCGCGTTCAGGGCGGCGGTGAACTCAGCGTTGGTGGCCGGCTCTGGCGCGGTGAGGTTCACCGGGCCGGAAAGATCCTCGCGATCCAGCACGAACCGGATCGCCGCGATCTCGTCCGACTTTGAGATCCAGCTCATGACCTGGGTCCCCGGCCCCAGTCCCGGGCACACACCGAACCGTGCGAGGGGCGCGAACCGGGGAAGGATCCCGCCGTCACGGCCCATCACCAGGCCGCTGCGCGTGTGCACGACACGGATGCCGGCGTCACGCGCGGGATCCGCCGCCGCCTCCCACTCCCGCACGAGCCCGGCGAGGAATCCCTGTCCAGCGGGGGCCGTCTCGTCGACGCCGGAGTTTTCGCCGTACCAGCCGATGGCCGAGGCGCAGACGAATACCCGGGGTTGCGGGACCAGCTTGGCCAGCACTCCGGCCAGCGCGCGGGTGCCGAGCACCCGGCTGGCCTTCACCTCCGCCTTGTATCTGGCCGTCCAGCGACGGTTCGCGACACCGGCTCCGGCCAGGTGCACGCAGGCATCGATCCCGTGCAGCGGCTCGGGATCGCCCAGCCCGGCATCGGCCGCGCGCGGATCCCAGCGCACCTCGTCCGCCGCCTGCGGCGGGCGGCGAACCAGGCGGAGGATCTCATGTCCATCCGCCCGGAGGTTCGCCATCAGCGCCGTTCCGAGGAACCCGGTGGATCCGGTGACCGCGACCTTCATCGCACAGACCGCAGACGAACCGGGCTACAGGCCCAGTTCCGCCTCGAAGCTGCCTTCTTCGAGCCGGTTCTTCACCGTGACCAGATAACGTGCGGCGTCCGCACCGTCGACCAGGCGGTGGTCGTAGGTGAGCGCCAGGTAAACCATCGACCGGACGGCGATAACCTCGCCGAGCGCCGGGTCCTCGACGACCACGGCGCGCTTGACCACGGTCCCGGTGCCCAGGATCGCCACCTGTGGCTGGTTGATGATCGGTGTGTCGAACAGCGCCCCGCGGCTGCCCGTGTTGGTGAGCGTGAACGTGCCGCCAGCCAGTTCATCCGGGCTGACCTGGCCGGACCGGGTACGCCGGGCCAGGTCATCGATCTTGCGGGCCAGGCCGCCGATGTTGAGGTCCCCGGCGTTGTGGATCACCGGCACCATGAGGCCGCGCTCGGTGTCGACCGCGATGCCAAGGTGCTCGGCGTCGTGGTAGGTGACCTGGTCGCCGTCGAGCACGGCGTTCAGCTTCGGGTGTACCTTGAGCGCCTCGACGGTGGCCAGCGCGAAGAACGGCAGGAAGCTCAGTTTCACGCCCTCCCGCGCCTCGAAGTCACGCTTGGCCAGCTCACGCAGCCGGGCGATCCCGGTCACGTCCGCCTCCACCACGGTGGTGAGCTGCGCTGAGACGTGCAGCGACTCCACCATCCGCTGTGCGATCACCTGACGCGGCCGGGACAGCTTCTGGGTAGTGCCGCGCAGCGACGAAGGCGCGACGGCGGGACGCGCCGGAGCCGTGCCCGGCTGAGCCGGCGCCGCGGTACCAGGGGCCGGGGGCGCGGAGACCGGAGCGGCGGGCGCGGACTGCGCCGCCGTGGCGGCACGCTGCTCCCGGGCCGCCTCGATCACGTCCTGCTTCCTGATGCGCCCGCCCACTCCGGTGCCGGTGACCTGGTCCAGGTTCACCGCGTGCTCGACGGCGAGCTTGCGGACCAGGGGGGTCACATAGGGCGTCTCCCCACCGGTCGGCAGCGGAACCGGCGGCGGGTAGTCCTCCGCGGCCGAGGGAGCCGAAACAGAAGGAGCAGAAGGAGCAGAAGGAGCAGAAGGAGCAGAAGAAGGGGCCGGAGGAGCAGATGGAGCGGGAGGAGCCGAAGCAGCCGGAGCCGGTGCTGGCGGCGCGGGCGGCTGCTGAACCGGTGCGGGCGCCTGGTACGGCGGATACGGTTCGGAACCCGGTGACTGGTACGGCTGGCTCTGGTAGGGAGGCTGCCCCGAGGGCTGGGCGAAGCTCGGCGGCGGGCTCCACGCCGCCGCCTCGCCGCCACCGGAAGCATCACCCGGCGCCTCGGCCGCGCCGCCGTTGGCGCTCACCGCATCAACGGACGGCGCTGACCCAGCCGACGCCGACCCAGCCCCAGCGGCGGCCCCTGAGCCGCCATCCTCCGAACCGGAAGCGCCGGAGTCCTCCTCGATCACCGCGAGCTGCGCGCCGACCGCCACGGTCTCGTCCTCGTCGACCGCGATGCCGCGAAGTATCCCGGAGGCAGGAGACGGGATCTCGGTGTCCACCTTGTCTGTCGAGACCTCCAGGAGTGGCTCATCCGCCTCGACCCGCTCGCCCTCCTTCTTCAGCCAGCGTGTGACGGTGCCCTCGGTGACGCTCTCACCGAGCTGGGGCATGGATACGGAGACCGACATGTTCCCGTGACTCCTTTTAGGCGTGGAAGTGGAGCGGCTTGCCGGCGAGCGCCAGGTGTGCCTCTCCGATGATCTCGGACTGGGTGGGATGCGGGTGGATCAGCTGGGCCACGTCGGAGGGTTCCGCATCCCAGTTGAAGATCAGTTGCGCCTCGGCGATCAGCTCGCCCACCCGGCTGCCGACGAGATGCACCCCGACAACACGCCCTGTCCCGGATGGGGTCTTCTCGGCGAGAACCTTCGCCGAGCCCTGCGTCTGCAGGATAACGCTCTTCCCGTTTCCGCCGAGCGGGTAATTGACCTCGACGGTCTCGATGCCGCGCTCGGCGGCCTGCGCGGCGGTCAGCCCGACCGAGGCGACCTCCGGGTCGCTGTATGTGATACGCGGCACGCCGTCGTAGTCGATGGGGACCACGGGGAGACCGCCGATCCGCTCGGCCACCATGATCCCCTCGCCGAACCCGACGTGGGCAAGCTGGGGGGTGTTGATCAGGTCGCCCACCGCGGACACCGAAGGCACGTTGGTGCGGCACAGCGGGTCCACCTTCACGAACCCGCGCTCCAGCTCGACGCCCGCCTCCTCGTAGCCGAGTCCCGCGGAGACCGGCCCTCGTCCCACCGCGACCAGCAGCAGCTCGGCGTTCAGCGTCTTGCCGCCGGCCAGCGTCACCTCGACGCCGCCATCAGCCGCCTCCGCCACCGACTCGAATCGCGCCCCGAGCTCGTACCCGATGCCGCGCCGGCGGAAGATCCGCTGCAGCACCTTGGAGCTGGCTTCGTCCTCCAGCGGCAGCAGCTGCGGGAGCATCTCCACGATCGTCACGTCCGCGCCGAAGGAGCGCCACACGCTGGCGAACTCGACCCCGATCACGCCGCCGCCCAGGATGATCACCGACGAAGGCACCCGGTCCAGGACCAGCGCGTCGTCCGAGGTGATGACGCGCGTTCCGTCTATTTCGAGTCCGGGCAGGCTACGCGGCACCGACCCGGTGGCCAGCACGATCTGCGGCGCCTCGAACACGGCGTCGCCGACCCGTACCGAAGTCGGCGACTCCAGCCGGCCCTCGCCCGCGATGGTGTCGACATGCCGACTGGCGATCGTGGACTGCAGCCCCTTGTACAGCCGGTCCACCACGCCGTCCTTGTAGGACTGCACGCGTGGCACGTCGACGCCGTCGAACGTGGTGCGGATTCCGACCGCCTCGCTGTCGCGCGAATGATCGGCGATCTCGGCCGCGTGCAGCAGGGCCTTGGTGGGGATGCAGCCGCGGTGCAGGCAGGTGCCGCCGACTTTATCCTTCTCGATCAGCGCCACGCGCATGCCCAGCTCGGCCGCGCGCAGCGCGCACGCGTACCCGCCGCTGCCTCCGCCGAGAATGACGATGTCGTAGCTGCCCCCCGATCCGGGACCCTCTACCACCGCTCTGCCTCCTTTATCAGCCAGGGCTTCCTGGCCCATCATCTCACCCGCCCCCTCGAGAGCGGGTTCAGCTACTGGCTTACCCTGCGTTAAGTCTGTCCTCGGCCACGTCCTCCACCAGCTGCACCAGCGTCCGGACCGCCATTCCGGTGCCGCCCTTGGTGGTGTATCCGTAGGCGCCGCCGTCGTTGTACGCGGGCCCCGCGATGTCCAGGTGCGCCCACCGCGTTCCCTGCGGGACGAACTCCCGCAGGAACAAGCCGGCGACCAGCATGCCACCGGCCCGGTCGGCGGAGACGTTGGCTATGTCCGCCACCGACGAGTCGAGCCCTTTGCGCAGGTCATCCGGAAGCGGCATCGGCCACATGGCTTCGCCGGCCCGCTTGGCCGCGTCCGCCACCGCAGCGGCGAGCCCGTCGTCGCTGGCCATCACGCCCGCCGTGCGATTGCCCAGGGCTACGGTCTGCGCCCCGGTCAACGTGGCCACGTCGACCAGCAGATCCGGTCCGTCGGCCCCGGAACGGGCCAGCGCGTCCGCGAGCACCAGGCGTCCTTCCGCATCGGTGTTGAGTACCTCGACCGTCTTCCCGCCGTAGATGGTAATGACGTCCGACGGCCGTTGCGCGCCGCCCCCCGGCATGTTCTCGGCCAGGCAGAGGTAGCTGATGACGTTGGCAGCCGGACGTAGCGCGGCGATGGCCTGGATGGCTCCGAGCACCGCCGCGGCTCCGCCCATGTCGGCCTTCATCGTCTCCATCGACTTCGACGGCTTCAGCGACAGCCCGCCGGAGTCGAACGTTATTCCCTTGCCGGCGAGCACCACGGTCTTGCTGGCCTCGGGGTGGGTGTACTCCAGCCGGACTAGCCGCGGCGGGTGTACCGAGCCCATGCCGACCGCCATGATGCCGCCGTAGCCGTCCTTGGCCAGCTCGTTCTCGTCGAAGACCTGGATGGCCAGCCCGCTGTCCGACGCGACGCGTGTCGCCACGTCCGCCAGGTCGGCGGGCACCAGATCCGCTGGCGGCGTGTTCACCAGGTCGCGGACCATCGTCATGGCGGCGGCGAGCACCCGCCCTCGATCCACCGCGGCGTCGTGCGCGGTGAACAGCGTCAGCTCCGCGTCTGCCGCCGGCGTCGCGCGGTAGCGCCGGAAGGAATAGCCGCCGAGCAGCGCTCCCAGGGTCACCGCCTCGGCCTGCGCCGGCTCCGCGGCGGGCAGAGCGACCGCGATCCGCCGCGCCTTATTACCACCATTAACAACGAACGTACTGTGGCTCGACAAAAGCTCCCGCATCACGGTACCCGCCGCACGGCGAAGCGTCTCCAGTGGAGTGCCCGGCCCGTCAGGGCCGGCGGGTCCGAGGCCTACGGCGACGACCAGCGGCACTCCCAGCCGGCCGACGGTGACGATCTTGCTGACTTCTTCCGCCTTCCCGCTCGCGCCGAGGGCGGAAAGCTGCGCGGTCAGGTCAATGGTGCCGCCATCCGGGTTGGCCAGGGCGAGCGCCGTAGCGATTGCTTCCGCGCCGGGTGCGGCGCGCGGACCGTCCGGGGTCTGGGTCACCCCGATGACGATGGCGTCAGCGTCGGCCTCGGCGGGCGCTGACCGGCTGGTGTGCAACGTGACCGTCATTCTGCTGATCGTAGGGCATGCGAAGCAACCTTCCAGGTTCGCGGCGAGTCATATGGTTAGGGTGTCTCAGGTAGTTCACAGGCTCCCTATGGAACTCACAGAAAATGAGTGTCGTTGCGGGGATAGGGAAGCGGCTGGAGGAAATTCGATGACCGTTACCGGCGGGGTGCGGGAGCGTGGGGAGCCCTCACCTGCCGACGGGGTGACCGCCAATCGCGCTGGCGGAGCGTTCCCGTTTGACGACCTCGCCGAGCGTGCCATGCGAGTGGCGTGGCTGTGGCCGGCGCTGGTCACGTTCCTGTTCGGCTGCTATGAGCTGACGAGGTCAGAGCTCTGGCGCGACGAGCTGTCGAGCTGGTCGTTCGCGACCCGGCCGGTGTCGCAGCTGATCAACATCGTGCACCACACCGATGCCACGCAGCTTGGGTACTACCTGCTTCTGCATTGGTGGATCGTCGTCTTCGGCGATTCGGTGGTGGCGATGCGCCTGCTGTCGGTGCTGGCGATGGCCGGCGCGGCGGCGTGCGTGACGCTGGTCGGACGACGGCTGGCCGACGCGCGGGCTGGCCTGGCGGCCGGGCTGATCTTCGCGCTGGTGCCGAGCGTTTCACGGTTCGCGCAGGAAGCGCGGTTCTATGCGCTCCAGGTGCTGGTCGCGATGCTGGCGACGCTGCTGCTGCTGCGTGCCATCGACCGGCCGAGCCCGCGGCGCTGGGTCGCGTACGGCGTGAGCCTGGTGCTGGTGGGTTACATCGACCTTGTCGCGCTGTGCCTGATCACCGGGCACATCGCCGTGGTGGCACTGTGGCGGTGGCGCGAGCGGGACTCAACCGCCAGCCGTGGGCAGCTGATCTGGTTCGCGGCGGCCGTGGTCGCATCGTGCGCGGCCTGCCTGCCGATCGCACTGGTCGGCCTGGGCCAGGCTGGTACGCAGCTGGAATGGCTGTTCCGGCCCGGCCTGTCGCTGAACACGTTCGGCTTCTTCGGCCGGAACCTGTTCTACTCGACGGCGGCGGCCGCGGCGCTGATCATCGTGGCGGTGTTCGCCTGGGCGGTCGCGTGGCGCCCCGCCGCCGTCGCGACCTCGATCGCGCTTGCGCCGGTGGCAACGGTATGGCTGATCTCGCAGGGGCCGCACTCCTATTTCTTCCCGCGGTACCTGCTGTTCACCGTGGCGGCCTGGTCGCTGCTGGCCGGACTGGCCCTCAGCAGGCTGGACGTGCGGCTGGTGGCCGCGGCGGTGCTGGTGTTCTACGTCCTCGGCGCCGGGGACCAGGGGGTGATCAGGGAGCCAGGGGCGCACACCTGGGCGGAGTATCCGGATAATCAGACCACCTACTACTGGGACTTCGCGGGTGCGGCCCGGGCCATCGCCAAGCGCGTTCATCCAGGCGACGGGATCGCCTATCCGGGCAGCCCGATCCGGTGGGAGATGATCGACTACGGGGTGCGGTACTACCTGGAGCACGATCTGCCCGCCGGGCGGATACCGCGCGAGGTGTTCGTCGCCCGGACAGCGGCAGCGGCGGGCACCCTGTACTCGGTCGACTGCGCCGATCCGGCCGTCTGCCTTGCTCATACGCCACGCATGTGGATCGTCAACGACGGGTACCTGAAGGACCCGTACCACTACCTCCCGGCCGGCGAAGCCGCCGCCATGAGTGCCAGCTACCGTGTCACCCTGATCCGCCACATGCCCGGCCTGACGGTGTTCCTCCTGGTCCGCACCTAGGGCACCGAAGGCGCCCTAGGTGCGGTTGTGGTCAGCGGCGGCCGCCGAAGGAGAACATGGTCATCAGGTTGCCGATGGCCGGGCGGTTACGCGGAACGTAGACCTCTGGCGCGGGGTTCGGCAGGTTGTCCGCGCTATAGCTGGTCAACGGCGGAAGACCCCAGTTGTCCTCGATGAACTTCAGGATCGAGACATGGTCGTTGTAGGTGTGGTCGACCGAGCCGGCCTTGACCCACGGAGATACCACGATCAGCGGCACCCGCGGCCCGTCGCCGAAGAAGCTCACCGGCTGGATGTAGCCGGAGTCGTAGTACCCGCCACCTTCGTCCCAGGTGATCAGGATCGCGGTGGACTGCCACTCCTTGCGGTTGGACTGGACCGCGGTGATCGCGTTCTTCAGGAACGACTCGAACGCGGCCAGCGAGGAGTAGCCGGGATGGCTGTCGTCGTCGCCCGGCTTGAGGAACGACACGGCTGGCAGCGTGCCGGCCTTGGCCGCGGTGAGGAAGTCGGTCAGACCGTGCTGCTGGTTCTTGCGCAGCGCCGGGTTGGTCATGATCGAGGCGGAGTACGCCATCGGGTCGCAGATGTTGCAGTACTGCGACTGGACCGTGCCGTTGTCGAGGTAGCCCTCACCGTAGTAGGCCCAGCTGATGTCGCGGGCCGACAGCGCGTCGCCGATGGTCACGTAGTCGGTCTTCTGCGGCGGCACCGTGTACGGCGCGGTCTGCAGCGAGCCATCCACGTTGTAGCCGGGGTTGTAGTTGTTCAGCAGGTAGTAGCGGCCCGCCTTGCAGTTGGCCAGTGGCTTGTAGGGCAGCGTCTTGAAGTACGCGTCGATCGCGCTGACGCCAGGCGCCGCGGGATTGGCGCACTCGGAGTAGCTGCCTCCGGTGTTCGGCACCGTGCTGCTGCCGTAGCCGTCCTGGGTGTAGTTGTTGTTGGTGCCCGGCTTGGCATTGGGATTCTCGATCTCGCCGGCCGGCGGCGTGGCCGTATTGCCGTTGGCGTCCTGGTAAGACGCGGCGTAGCCGGTGCCGAGCGCGATGTGGTTGGCGCCGGTGCCGCCTTGGACCGCCTGGTGATAGTTGTCGCTGATCGCGTACTTCCCGGCCAGGGACTTCAGATACGGGGCGTCACCCTCGGCCATGTTGTAGAAGCCCATCTGGACCGCGCCCTGGAAGATGGGAGCGGGCGGGATGGCGCCGTTGTCGTCGCCGGCGGTGTTGGCTACCCAGGTGGCGAGCTGGTCGTGGAAGGCGGCCGACTGCTGCCACATCTGGTAGAAGCGGTGGATCGGGTCGCCGACGTAGGCGCCGGCGAACTCACAGCCCCCGCTGTACTCGGTGTGGCTGTCGTTATAGGGAACGTAGGAGGTGATCTGGAACGGCCCGTTGGGCAGGTTGGCCGGGAACCGGGTGTCCGGGCTGTTGCCCGGTAGCCCGTCGCAGCCGGTTGACACGTAGGTCGTATTGGGCTGCGGCAGCGAGGTGTACTCGCCGGTGATCGTGGGCGTGAGTGTGTACGCTCCGGTGTCCGACGCGGTACGCTGCGCGGCCTTGGAGAAATGCGGACCGGGCTTGCCCTTGGCGGTGACGATGCCCTCCGACAGCAGGTTCTCGATGTGCTGGCCGAACGGCGGGGTGTAGGTCGCGAACACGTTGTCAAAGGTGTGGTTCTCGCCGATGATCACGATCACGTGCTTGATCGGCGTCTTGCTGTTGCCAAGCGAGACCAGCTGCGTGATCTGCTGAGGTCGCGTGGCCTGGGTCGTCGACGCGGTTGCGGTAACTCCGGTGACGGTGAGCGTCCCAGCGGCGAGGGCCACTGCCCCCAGCGCGCTGGCTCGCCTTACCAGGGTGAATCTGACCAGGGTCAATCTCATACGGCTGTCCCTTCGTGTGGTCTTCCGCGCGGTATTGTCGCAACTCCGAGCAAATCCTCGCTTGCCACACGATGAATGTAGCGTGGGACCGTGAATGCGCTTCCCCTCATCCTTACCGTCTTCGTCGCCTGTGCCGTAGAGGCGGTCGAGGCCCTGACCATCGTGCTGGCGGCCGGCCTGACCCGGGAGTGGCGGTCCACCTTCCAGGGCATGGCCGTGGCGCTGGTCGCTCTCGCCGCGGTGGTTGGCGTGCTCGGCCCGACGATCACGCTGCTTCCGCTGGGAGCGCTGCGCCTCGTGGTTGGCGCGCTGCTGGCCATCTTCGGGCTGCAGTGGCTGCGGAAGGCCATCCTGCGCGCGACCGGTCACAAGGCGCTGCACGACGAGGCCTCTGCCTACCTGCGCGAGGTGGCGGCGGCCAAGGCCGCGGGCTCGGCGTCGCGGCGCGGCTGGGTCTCCGACTGGTACGCGTTCACCCTGGCGTTCAAGGGCGTGTTGCTGGAGGGGCTCGAGGTCGTGTTCATCGTGCTCACCTTCGGAGCCAACCAGAAGAACATCGGGGCCGCGGTGATCGGCGCGGCCGCGGCGGTCGTGGTGGTCACGGTGGTTGGCGTGGCGGTGCGCGCGCCGCTGTCCAAGGTGCCGGAGAACGCGATGAAGTTCGCGGTGGGGATCATGCTCACTTCGTTCGGCACGTTCTGGGGTGCGGAGGGGGCCGGCGTTTCCTGGCCCGGCAACGACGCCGCGCTGCTGGTGCTGGTGCCGGTGATCGCGCTGGTGTCGCTCGGGTTCACGTTGTGGCTGCGGCGCGGCGGCGCCGGTGCCGCGGCCGGGCCGGCCCCTGCGCCGGCGCACGAAACGGAGGAGGTGCCCGGCCGATGAGCGGTGTTACCCGCTGGCTGAAGTCGTTCGGCGCGTTCTGGTATGACTTCGTCATCGGCGACGACTGGCAGGTCGCCGCGATCGTGGTCGCCGCACTCGGCGTGACGGCACTGCTCGTCCATCAGGCCGGCGTCAACGCGTGGTGGCTGATGCCGCTGGCCGTCTTCGGCGCCCTGGCCTGGTCCCTGCGCCGCGCCACCGCCAACCGCCCCCCGTCCTAAGACCGCCGCGGCCAGTCGAGCAGGTGAACTGCTTCCGGGTCGAAGCGGAGGGTTGCGAAGCCGCCGGTGGGGAGGTCGTGTCCGGGGTCGGGGACACCGGTGAGGCCGGGCAGGGCGGCACGCAGACTGGCGCCGTGCGCCACCACCAGCGCTCGGCCACCGTAGCCGGCAACTCCTGCCAGGGCTCGGCGGAGGCGGGTCACGAGCTGGTCCAGGTTCTCGCCCTCGGGAAAGGCCACCTCGGGCTGGCCCGCACGCCAGGCCTCGAGCACTCGGCGATAGATGTCCCACGCTTCCGGGTCGTTGCGGCCGTCCAGGGCGCCGACGTTGAGTTCGCGGAGGTCGTCCAGTTCTGCCGTGATCCGCAGCCGCAACCGGCGACCCAGCACCTCGGCGGTCTGCCGGGCCCGGCGCAGCGGGGAGCAGAACAAGCCCGTCAGCCGAGCGCTCGCGAGGCGCTCGGCCAGCTCGGTCGCCTGCCGGCGGCCCGTGTCGGTAAGGTCGCCGTCGAACACCCGGTAAGACAACGTCCGGGTCAGGTTCGCGACGTTCTCGCCGTGCCTGGCCCACAGGATGTCCGCCATCGATCATGCCTCCGCTGTCAGGGCGCGGATCTGGTCTTCGAGGGATCGGCCTGCGTCCAGGCGGTTGTCGATCGCGACGTGGGGGACGGCGGGTTCGTCGGTCAGCCGCATACGCTCGGTGAACTGCTCGAAGGCGGCCAGCTTCGCCGAATCACGAGCCAGCCCCCGGGCGACAAGGCGGGCCCGCAACGTGGCCGCGTCCGACCTGACCCAGACCAGCCGGACCACCCCGCCGCCCAGCTCCACGACCCAGGGCCACCATCGCCCGGCGTCGTGGATCTGCCCGGTGAACGGGCCGGACAGCAGGACCGGGCAGCCGTGGGAACGGATCTCCCTGGCGGTCGCGGTCATCCCGCCGTACTCATGTGTCTTGATGTGCTCGTCGTACCACGGCCCTTCGCGCTCGCCGGGCGGCCGCCCGGCCGCCGCGAGGGTGGCCGCCACGAACGATCCGTACATGGTGTCCTTGTCCAGCAGCGCGGGGACCGGCGTCAGCGCGGCCAGCAGCATGCGGGCCACCGTGCTCTTACCGGTTCCCGGAGGACCGGCCACCACCCAGGCGGCCGCGGGAGTGCGCATAAGCGGCTCACCAGGTTGAGGTCGAAGGCGAAGACCCTCGCGCGGTCAGGGAATCCAGCGATTGTACGAAACCTCACAGAACCGTGCTGCGGGCCGGCCTCTAACCGTGGTTAGACGCCGCCGCCCGGTACGAGCCGGGCGACGGCGGGTGAGACCACCGACGTTCGTGCTAATTATCGGTTATAGCGGCGATGACGGAAGTACGGGCGGCACGCCGGGCCGGGAGCACAGCCGCCGCCACCGCGGCGCACACGCCGATCACCGCGTACAGCGCGATCTGCGCGTACGGGATGGAGAGCATGCCCTCGCCGCCGGACGAATCGATGAACGCCCGCACCATGGCCCAGCCGAACGCCGCGCCGAGACCGATGCCGACGGCGATGGCCAGCAACGCCATCAGCACCGCCTCGATCAGCAGCATCCGGCGCAGCTGCCCGCGGGTCAGCCCGAGGGCGCGCATCAGCGCCGACTCGCGGGTGCGCTCGATCACCGAGAGGGTCAGCGTGTTGGAGATGCCGAACAGCGCGATCAGCACCGCCAGCCCCAGCAGCGTGCCGAACAGGGCCAGTACCTGGTTCACCTTGCCCGCCAGGTTGGCCCTGTAGTCAGCCGTGGTGAGCACCTCCAGCAGCGGGTCGCTGGCGGTCGCGGCGTCAACCGCGGCCCGGGATCCGGCGGGCGGCACGCCGGGCGCGGCGTTGATCAGCACGTCGTCCGCCCCGGACGGCCGGAACCACCGCACATAGTCGCCGACCGACAGCAGCACGTCGGGCATGGCCACGCCGGTGCCGTTGTAGACGGCCGTCACGCGGACCGGCCGGCCTCCTGCCAGGACCAGCGTGCCGCCCTGGCTCACCCGCAGCGCGCGGAGCTGGGAGGAATCCACGGCCGCCGTCCCGGCGCCAACCGATGCGAGGGTCCCGGACACCATGGCGGGCTTCACGCTCAGCCCCAGCGCGCTGCGGGCGATGGCGCCCACCTGGACGTCGGTGCCGTTCACCGCCGTCCGCTGGTCGTACTGCGGTGCGACGATGCCCAGCTTGGGCGAGGCCTGCAGCGCCCGGATCACCTGCGGCGGGACCGACTGGCCGCCCCGGCCGGGCTGGACGTCGTAGTCGATCGGGTAGTGCCGTGAGATGGAGGCACTGGTGGACGCCTGCGCCGACGAGACGATCACCGTGAACACGCTCATCAGCGTGATGCCGATGGTGAGCGCGGCGGTGGTGGCCGCCACCCGGTGCGGGTTGCGCCGGGCATTGGCCGTGGCCAGGCGTGCGGTCGTCCCGACGAAAAGGCGCCCGAACAGCGACAATACCGGGGGAGCGATGAGCGGCCCGAGAGCGAGCACCGCCACGAAGCACACGCAGCCACCCGCGGCGATCTCCAGGAAGCCGGCCTGCCCGGCCACGTTGTGCATTCCGTTCACGGTGAGCAGGATGCCGAGCGTCGCGGAGAGCACCGCCACCGCCAGGCGGAGCCGGCTGGCGCGCGACGTCACCTTCGGCTCGACCTGCTCGCCGAGCGCCGCCACCGGCGCGATGCGCGTGGCGGACCGGGCGGGCAGCAGCGACGCCGCGACCGTGACCAGCACGCCCGCGCCCATCGACACCAGCACGGTGACCGGCGTCAGCACCAGCGGTCCCGCGGGAATCGACGCGCCGAACCCGGCGAACAGCCGCTGCAGACCCCAGCCCAGCCCCAGCCCGGCCAGCACGCCGACGGCGGACGCCACCAGGCCGGTCACGGCCGATTCCGCCAGCATGCCGCGGAACACCTGGCGGCGGCTGGCGCCCACGCAGCGCAGCAGCGCGAGTTCCCGGCCGCGCTGCGCGATCAGGATCGTGAACGTGTTGTAGATGACGATGCACGCGACGATCAGCGCGATCACCGCGAAGACCAGGATCACGGTGGTGAACTGCTGGGTGAAGTGGACGGCCGAATTCGCCTCGCTGGTGGCGAGCTGGCTACCGGTCTGCACCTGATATGCGGAAATATGGGGCAATGAGTGTATTCGCGCGACCAGCGCGGCCTGCGAGACGCCCGGTGCGGCGCGCGCCACCACCGCGTCGTAGCCGGGGCGGCCGGTGACGGCGAGCCCGGCCGGGGTCTGGAAGCCGGTCACCGTCGAACTGCCGAACTCGTGGTTCACGCCGAGGTCTATCGTGCCGACCAGGACGAAGGCGCGTACCACCCCGTTGTGATCCACCACCCGCACCGTCTGGCCCAGCGTGAAGTGCTGGTCCGCGGCGGTGGCCTTGTCCACGACCACCTGGCTGGCGGTGTCCGGCAGGTGGCCGGACGCCACGGTGAAGCCCCGCAGGGCCGCGTCCGCCGGCACGTTGATGCCGAAGCCGGGTTGCTCCCCGTTGGTGATCACCTTGCCGTTGCCGCCGATCAGCGGCGCCTGACCGACCAGCCGCCCTACGGCGGCGGCGACCCCTGGTACGCCGCTGACCTGCTGTAGGACGGTCGGGGGCACGCTGGGGGCGGTGATGCCCCCCAGACGGTACTTGCCCGTGCTGACCGGTGACACCGCGGCGCTGACGTTCTTCGCGCCGGCCGCGAAGCTGTCGAAGTAGGCCTGGGTCATCGACGCGCCGAGCACGAGCGTGCCGGAGACGAACGCGACCCCCAGGCAGATGGCCAGACCGGACAGGGCCAGCCGGGCCTTGCGGTAGCGGAGGCTGGCGAGAACTGTCTTGATCACCGCGACGCTGCCTTCAGGTAGTCGAGCACGGATTGCGGAGTCGGCCGGTACAGCTCGCCGTGCACGCGGCCGTCGGCCAGGAACAGCACCCGGTCGGCGTAGCTGGCGGCGACCGGGTCGTGCGTCACCATGATCACGGTCTGGTTTAGCTCCCGGACCGACCCGCGGAGAAAGCTGAGGACTTCGGCCCCTGACGCCGAGTCGAGGTTCCCGGTCGGCTCGTCCGCGAACACCACGTCCGGCTTGGTGATCAGCGCCCGGGCGCAGGCCACTCGCTGCTGCTGGCCGCCGGACAGTTCGCCCGGCCGGTGCCGCAGGCGGTCGGCCAGGTCGAGATGGGTGATCAGCCGGTCCCACCATTGCGGTTCCGGTTTGCGGCCGGCCAGGTCGAGCGGCAAGCGGATGTTCTGCTCGGCGGTGAGGGTGGGCAGCAGGTTGAACGACTGGAACACGAAACCAACACGACGGCGCCTCAGCAGGGTCAGGTCTTTGTCGGACAATCCGGATATTTCGGTATTTCCGATGCGGACCGAGCCGGAGGTGGGCGTGTCCAGCCCGGCCAGGCAATGCATCAGCGTCGATTTGCCGGAGCCGGACGGTCCCATGATCGCGGTGAACTGGGCGGTGCCGAAGCCGGCGGTCACGCCGTCAAGGGCATAGACCGCGGCGTCACCCGCGCCGTACACCTTGACCAGATCGATCGCCGCGACCGCGGATCTGGGGGTCGCGGCCGTGGCTTGCACAGAGGTTTGAGTAGTCATGGCGCGGAACGGTAGTCATCCGCGGCAGGCGGCCGCGTCGCCTGGCGAGGGGATTCCGCGCTCAGCCTCAAGACGGACGTGAGCGGGCTTCCGCTAGCGTCAGGACGGACGTGAGCGGGCCTTCACCAGCCCGCTTTCGTACGCGAGCACCACGGCCTGCACCCGGTCGCGCAGGCCGAGCTTGCCGAGGACCCGGCCGACGTGGGTCTTCACCGTGGCCTCGGACACGAACAGCCGTTCCGCGATCTCGGCGTTGGACAGGCCCGCGGCCATCTGGACCAGGACTTCGCGCTCCCGGTCGGTAAGCTCCGCCAGGTCCGGCAGTCCGTCCGCACCCGGGCCCGAAGGCAGCAGCGGCGCGAACCGGTCGATCAGCCGTCTCGTGGTGGAGGGGGCCACGACCGCGTCACCGGAGTGCACCGCGCGGATGCCGAACAGCAGCTCGTGCGGGGGGACGTCTTTGAGCAGGAAGCCGCTCGCGCCCGCCTTCAGCGCGGAGAACGCGTACTCGTCCAGGTCGAAGGTGGTCAGCATCAGCACCCGCGGACGGTCGCCGGTCGCGCAGATCCGCCTGGTCGCCTCCACCCCGTCGAGCCGCGGCATCCGCACGTCCATCACCATCACGTCCGGCCGTGGATGGGCGGCGGCCAGCGACACCGCGGCCAGCCCGTCCGGCGCCTCGCCGACCACGGTCATGTCCGGCTGCGCCTCCAGGACCATGCGGAACCCGGCTCGCACCAGCTCCTGGTCGTCGACCAGCGCCACCCGGATCATCAGGCCGCGCCCTGCTGCTGCTCGGCTTCCGTCAGCGGCAACCGGACGATCACCTGGTAGCCTCCTCCCGCATGAGGGCCGGCCAGCACCGTCCCGCCGTACAGCTCAGCCCGTTCCCGCATGCCGGCCAGCCCGTGCCCTTCACCGTCGGAACCGGCCGCCGCGCCGCGGCCGTCGTCGGTCACGTCGATGGTCAGCTGGTCTTCGCCGTATTCCAGGCAGACTGTCGCGGCCACGAGTGGTCCGCCGTGCTTGCGCACGTTGGTCAGGGATTCCTGGATCGCCCGGTAGGCGGCGAGATCGGCGCCCGGCGGCAGCGGACGCGGCTCGCCTCCGATCCTGTATGACACCGGGATGCCGCTGGCGCGGGTTTGCTCGAGGAGGTCGCCGACGTCGTCGATGCCCGGCATCGGGCCGAGTTCGGCCGGCGATTGCACGGCCCGCAGCACGCCGAGCAGCCTTCGCATTTCGGCCAGCGCCTGCCGCCCGGTGCGGCTGATGGCCCCCATCGCCTCCCGCGCCTGGGCGGGCGAATGATCGAGCGCGTACGCGGCGCCGTCCGCCTGGACCACCATCACGCTGACGTTGTGCGCTATCACGTCGTGCATCTCGCGAGCGATCCTGGCCCGCTCGGCCGCCGCCGCCACCTGTGCCAGCGCCTCCCGCTCCCGCTCCAGCCGGGTGGCCCGCTCCTCCAGCGCCTGGTAGTAGTCGCGCCGCCACCTGATCGAGTCGCCCAGCGCCCAGGCGAGCAGCACTGATCCGCACAGCAGCGCCGCTTCGAACCCGAGGTCGCTCAGCTTGTTGCTGGGCCCGGTCGGATGCCACCGCGCGAGGGCGGTCAGGGCGCCCACCAGGCAGATGGCCAGGCCGTAGATCGAGATCCGCCGGGGCCGGTACACGGCCAGCGTGTACAGGGCGATGAGCACCGCGGCGTCGGGCCCGGCCGGCCGCCGCGCCACCAGCACCTGGATCGCGCCGACCAGGATGACGACGGCGAAGGTGCCCACCGGATACGCCCGCCGGAACACGATCGGGATGACCATGCCGAACAGCAGCAGGGCCAGCGGCAAGATGCCGAGGACGCCGGCTCCCTGTTTGATCAGGCCGCCGCCCATGATCGTCAGCAGAGCCGCCAGCCCGCCGTCCACCAGCTTCGGGTGACGGCGCAGCCAGGCGTACAGTCCGTGCACCGGACAAGCGTAATCAGCCGCGACGGCCGTTGTCGTCCTCCTGTGGTCTGAACGCGAGGTCAGCCGTCAGGCGTAGTGGCTCCCAGGAACCTCGCCTCCATGCGGGTTTCCACGACCCCGGAGGTGGTGATCGAGGGCTCCACCCGGTAGGCGTTAGAGCCGGGGCGGTCCGCGATCACCTCGGTCAGGTCGTCGTCGATGAAGTGGGCGCCGACGCCATCGTCGCACGCGATGCCGCCGCGCAGCGTCCCCTCCTCGATCAGCCGGTGGTACAGCGGCCGCCGGCCTCGCTCGGAGTTGTAGTGCGGGCAGAAGCTACCGGCCAGCAGCCCGAGTCCGTCGGTGAACGGCTTCAGCTCGCGCCCGAACGAATCTGTTGTTCCTCCCTCGAACCAGCAGATTCCTCCGGCGCTCGAGCCAGCCAGCACGATCCCGGTATGCCATGCCTTCCGCATGATGATGTCGAGTCCGTGTACCCGCCACACTGCCAGCATGTTCGCGACGCTGCCGCCGCCAACGAAGATCACATCCTGTGACAGCAGTAGGTCAGCGGGGTCGGCGTTCGGCATCGGAAACAAGACAAGATGACTGACCCGCGCCGGATGCCCGGCGAACCGGTCATACATCTGCATGGCCCATCGAGGATCGTCGCCCGCCGCCGTATTGAGCAGGCAGATCCTTGGTGTGCGTTTCCGGGTCAGTCGCAGCGCGTAGTCCAGTTGCGACGGCACGTGGCCCTCCGGCATCATCATGCCGCCGCCAATCGCAAGTATGTGTTTACGCTCGTCAGCTGCCATGCCGTGAACGTAGCCCGGTTACAGCACGCAAGCAATTCCTGTGCGGTCCTGTACGGTCAGTAGTTATTCGAGTGCTAATTGTGTCATTTGAGCCAAACGGCGGTGGCTCGACCCGCTGAGAGCCTCGCATCGCTAGCCGCCTTCGCCCCGTCCGTCCCGGCGCGTCCCTGCGTCCCTGCGTCCCGTCCGGGGTGGCGCGTCCCTGCGTCCCTGCGCGACCCCCATTCGTTTAGCGCGCGTACTCGAGGATGACGGCGCTGACGTTGCTGCCGAGGTTGCCGGCCGCGTGCGTGAAACCGGTGGCCAGGTCGTCGCTGGTGCCGGGGATCGCCGACACCGCGTCAACGTTGATCTTGCTTGCCGGCGCGGGCAGCCCGGCCTTGGTCAGCCGGCCGCCGGCGTAGTCCAGCAGGTAGGACGGCGCGCCCAGGACGCCCGGCATCGGCAGCCACAGGCCGCGGTGGCCGTCAGCGGCGATCTGCTGCACCGGCTGGGTGCCGAAGCCGTAGTTGCCCTGGGCGACCCTGGACCAAGCGTGTCCGTTGTAATGCAGCACCACCACGGGACCGCCCTCGTCTTGGAGGTTGCCGTTGCCGATCGCGTAGACACTGGTCGCCGACTGTGCGTAGATGCCGGTCACCGCGGGTCCGTTGAGCGCTTGCCTGGCCGGCAGCAGGCGCGCGACAGACGTGCGGGTCCAGTTCCGGCCGTTCCAGTGCGCCACGTTGCTGCCGGCGAACGCCCAGACGTCATGCGCCGATACCGCGCTGCCGCCCTCCAGGCCATTTCCGCCCGCGACGCGAGACCAGCCGCGCCCGTTGTAGTGCCAGGCCCCGAGTCCGGCGCCGGGTACAAAGGGCACGCCGAACACCCAGACGTCGGCCGGGCCGAGCACGACGTCTCCGCCGACCTGATGCGTGAAGTTGCCCGTCACCAACCACTTGCTGCCATTCCACCGAAGGGCGCGCGAGTGAGTCCCGCTAACAGTGAATGCCCAGACATCGCTGGCCGACGTCGCCGAGGCCGCGACGACCTGTTCGTCGGCCTGGCCCGGAAACGCGACCTGCGACCAGCCAGACCCGCGGCGCTCCCACGCCTGCGGCCGGCCGCCCGAGGCGAAGTTGGTTTCGAACGCCCAGCCGCCATTGCGGCCCGCCGCGGTCACGGCGGTGAACTCGACCTCCGTGCCATTGCGCAACTGCTTGACAATCCGCCACGACGGACTACTCGTCGCCATACTGCCTTGGCCTGCGGCCACGGTGCCTCGGCCTGCGGCCATGGCGGCCGCCACGGCCGGCATTGCCGCCGAGAGCGAGACCGCCGCCGTCACGCCCGCTGTCACGCCCGCCGCGAGTACTGCCCAGCGCTTCTTAGACAACTGTTGTTCCTCCCCGCTCCAATTGACGCGCACATGCGCGCCCAGGAAAAAGACGGCGGAACGGCCTTGTCGGGCGTTCCGAAGGCGTCACAGCTTCATAACTATTGCCGCCCTGCCGTCTGCCGTCCTGCCGCTGTGGGCGCGGGCCGTCCGCCGTCCTGCCGCTGTGGGCGCCTGCCGTCCTGCCGCTGTGGGCGCGGCTCCCGGCGCCAGCCATCCCGCTAGCGAGGCCGGATTGAGCAAGCTATGTCGTTGGGGGAAGATTACTCTCGGGTAATCACGGAGGTGACGCGGATGACCGCACTGTCGCTGGCCGCCGACCGGGTGGCGTTGATCGATCAGGCTCTGGCCGACCTCGTCGCGGGGGAGAAGGCCTGGGCAGCGTGCGGCCTGGCCCGCCGGCGCGAACTGCTGGAAGAGGTCCATAGCGCCACCGCCGCCTGTGCGGTGGATTGGGTGCGGGCCGCGATCGGGTACAAACGGCTGCCCGAGGACAGTCCGCTGGTGGGAGAGGAGTGGATCTCCGGCCCGTACGCGGTGCTGACCGGCACGGCGGCGCTGGCGGCGAGCATCGAGGCGCTCGAGGCGGGCCGCAGCCCGGTGGACGGGTTCGCGTTCGGGACCGCGCCCGGTGGCCGCGTCACGGTCAAGGTCCTTCCGCACGACATCTACGACCGATTGCTGCTCAGCGGGTTCAGCGCCGAGGTCTGGATGCTCCCGGGAGTAGACGCCGGTTCGGTACGCGAACAGGCAGGACTCGGGCTCCGGCATCCGGGGCGGACCGGTGGTATCGGTGTGGTGCTCGGAGCGGGCAACATTACATCGATCCCGATTCTCGACGTGCTGTACGAGTTGTATGCCAGCAACCGGGTGGTCGCGCTCAAGCTCAACCCGATCACCGATGGGATGCTTGATGCCTTCAGCCGGGCGCTGGCGCCGCTCATCGACCTCGGCGCGGTCCGGATCGTCACCGGTGGCGGCGATGTCGGCGGCTACCTGGTACACCACCCGCGCGTCGCGCATGTGCACATGACGGGAAGCGCGGCCACCCATGACGCGATCGTGTTCGGCACCGGCCCCGAAGGCGCGGAGCGCAAGGCTAACGGCACGCCTCTTCTCGGCAAACCAGTAACCAGCGAGCTTGGCGGCGTTTCGCCGACGATCGTGCTGCCCGGCCGCTGGTCCGCGGCTGACCTGCGGTTCCAGGCCGAGCATGTCGCCACCCAGCGGCTCCACAACGGCGGCTACAACTGCATCGCGACCCAGGTTGTGGTGATCAGTTCGGAGTGGCCGCAGAAGAAGCAGTTCCTCGCCGAATTGCGCGAGGTCCTGGCGTCCGCGCCCGCTCGTCCCGCGTACTATCCAGGCAGCGATGACCGGACGGCCGCGGCGGTTGCCGCGTATTCCGCTGCGGAGACGATCGGCGGCCGGGTGCTGATCCCGGACGCGGGACCGGGGGATCACGCGCTCACCACGGAGTACTTCGCGCCGGTGCTCGGCGTGCTTGAACTCCCCGGATCTCCGCGGACGTTCCTGGACGCGGCGATCCGGACCGCGAACGAGCGCTTGGCCGGCACTCTCGGGGCCAACCTGATCGCCCATCCCCGTACGATCGCCGCGCTGGGTCCGGCGCTGGACGCCGCGATCGCCGACCTGCGCTATGGCACGGTCGCGGTCAACGCCTGGACCGGCGTCGGCTTCCTCACGCCGACCGCGACCTGGGGCGCCTATCCAGGTCACACGCTGGCTGATGTCGGAAGCGGCATCGGCATCGTCCACAACGCTCTCCTTCTTGATCACACCGAACGGACGGTGGTGCGCGGACCGTTCCGACCCGCGCCCCGGTCGGTGGTCCATGGCGAGATGGCCTTGTCACCGCGGCCGCCCTGGTTCGTCACCGCGAAGACGGCCCCGACCACCGGGCGTCTGCTGGCATCGTTCGCCTCCCGACCACGGTGGTCGGCTCTCCCCGGCATCGTCTCCTCGGCGATGCGTGGCTGACCCCGCCCACGTGGCTGACCCCGCCCACGTAGCTGATCCCGCCGACGTGGCTGATCCCGCCGACGTGGCTGACCCCGCCGACGTGGCTGGCCGGGCTGGCCCGTCAGGCGTAGGGGACTGGGCTGGCATGGCTGGAGGGGCTGCCGGGGCTGACGTCGCTGGCGTGGCGGATCAACGCGCGGCGCGGTTCCGGGCGCAGCGGCTGGATCGTCCTGGGTGTGACGGCGACCTCCTCGGTCTGGTTCGTCATCTGCTGGCCGTGCAGGCCCAGGATCCCGGAGCGTTCTCGCTGGCCCTGCGGGCGCGCATACCGGGGCTTACCGTTCGAGACCTGGACAAGGCGCGTGCGGATCGCGTGTTCGTGCGGTGCTGGGGGCCACGCGGCACCCTGCACCTGATCGCCACCGAAGACCTAGCCTGGCTGTACCCGCTGGTCAAACCCTCTCCGGCCGGATCGATACGAAGGCTGCGGCAACTCCTCGGTACCGATATCGATGTCGAGGTCGCGACGAGCGTGACCGCGGCGGCTCTGGCCGGGCAGGGACCGTTGACCAAGGCGCAACTGGGCACACGGCTGGCTTCAGCCGGGCTGACGGCCGAAGGGCAGGCCATCGTCCACCTCGTGATCCTCGCCGCCTGCCAGGGACTGGCGGTCCTCGGCCCAGAGCAGGCTGGAAAGCCAACCTACGTACACGCCGCTGACTGGCTCGGCGCTCCACTCCCCACCGAACTACCCGAATCGCCCGAACCGCCCGAATCGCCTGCACCGGCGGAGCGAGCTGGGCTGGTGGCCGAGCCGACAGGATCCGCCAGACCGGCCAGACCCGCCAGGTGCGCAACTCCCAGCAACCCCGCCCGCCCAGCCAGACCGGCCGGTCGCCACGGCGCGATGCGAATGCTCGTCGCCCGCTATCAGGCCGCACATGCTCCCTGCACCCCGGCCGATCTGGCCGCCTGGTCCGGCCTCCCGTACACCGAAATCGCCCGCGCCTGGCCCGCTCCAACGCAACCTCCCGACCCTGTTTCCGTCACCGTCACCGACCGTGCTTCGTCAATGCGCGCCGCCCTCGCTCCTTCTGCTGACCTCGGACCTCCCGCCGACACTGGACCTCTGCCGGTGCGGCTGGTACCGGCCTTTGACGAATACCTGCTGGGTTGGCGCAGCCGGGATCACGCGGTCCGCGAGGAGCAGCGGCGCCTTGTACATCCCGGCGGCGGGGTGATCCGCGCCGCCGTCCTGGTAGACGGCTTGGCGGTCGCCACCTGGCAAGCACGTCGCAGTGGTCGACATATCGATATCAGCGTCCAGCCATTCCGCCCCCTGCCCGAGACCGTGATCCCGGGCCTCGCCGCCGAAGCCGCCGACATCGGAGCCTTCCTCGGCCTCGAGGCCCGCCTGGCTGTGGCACACTAGGACGCGCAGCTCGATTACACACCGCGCGCGTCTCTGCGTCCTTAGTGCTGCCTTCCTAGTGCTGCTTCCTTGGTGCTGCGTTTTGCTCGCTCGCGGCCGCCCGGTCCGGTGTCCGTCAATTCACCTCACGTCAGCCTGCGCCGCGCCAACGGCCAGCCCAGCGAACTCCGCGCCACCGCCTGTGGGCGCAACCACCACCTGTGAGCGCTTCCAGCCCGCGCTCCTGCCTGTTCTCGGTCAAGCCGCTCTCGCACTCGAATCAATATAGCACGCTTAGTTGCATCTCAAGCAAGAGCCGTGATAATATTCGATTCATAACGCAGCGACGAGGCCTGAGCGGGGGTGAGGCCAAATGGATGGCGAGCCGGTTCCACGCAGCGAAGGTGTCGTGGATGACGGTGAAGGGTTGTCCGGGTATACGGCCGAGCCCGCCTGGCTGGACGATGATCTGCCGCCTGATCCGGATGGTGATGACCGGGACTGGCCGGATGATCTCGCGGACGTGGTCGCTGAGGCGGATGCTGAGGAGGCGGAGCAGGCGGAGATCCGGTGGCGGCTGCTGGCCGCCGGGGTCGAGACCGGGTTCACACATAGTCCTGGTGCGCCGGTGATCCCCGGTGTGCAGTCCGGCCCGGCGGGCGGGTTCGGGCAGGGCCAGCCGTGGGATACCGCCGCGCCGGATACGATCCTGGCCGGGCGGGCCGATTACGCCTCGGGTCAGGCGCGGGATTTCGCCGGGGTCAGCGACGACGAGCTGTTCGGCGTGCTCGGTGCCCGGCGCCG
>JAFARZ010000075.1 GCA_019245115.1 Streptosporangiaceae bacterium
CCCCGCCCCCTCCAAAGACCCCGACCCCGACCCGGACGGCACCCCCGACGGAGGCCCGGGCGGTGCCCCCGACGGAGGCCCGGGCGGCGCCCCAGGCTCCCCTCAGGAATCATCGACCTCACCAGCCACATCAGCCTCATCGACCACATCAGCCTCGTCCACCAAGGTGGCCCCGCCCGCCGCACCGTTCCGGGCCCGGTTGCTCACCGTCCCCGGCACCGGCGAGGGCGCCCCCGGCCGCCGCTCCGCCGCCCGCGGTCCGTCCGGCCGCACGGTAGGCGCCCGCCTCCCGGCAGCCCGTTCCTTCCCCTTGCACCTCCCCGCCACCATCCGCGCCGCCGCCCAGTCCCCCTCCATCCCCCTGTCACCTCACCGCAAGGGGTACGTTGCGCCAGCCACCCCCCCAGGTGGGGTACGTTGCGCCAACCATCCCCTTCGCATCACCCCTGCCGACCTCCGGGAGGCGATACGGGAGGGACGTGAGGGGAACCTGGTGCTGTTCGTGGTGGACGCGAGCGGCTCGATGGCCGCCCGCGAACGCATGCGCACCGTCAAGGGCGCGATCCTCAGCCTGCTCATGGACGCCTACCAGCGCCGGGACAAGGTGGGGCTGGTCACCTTCCGCGGCCGGGCCGCCGAACTCGCCCTGCCGCCGACCTCTTCCATCGAGGCCGCCGCCCGCCGCCTCACCAGCCTTCCCACCGGCGGCCGGACCCCGCTGGCCGCCGGACTCGCCGAAGGTGCGCGTGTCCTGGCTACCGAACGCCTTCGCGATCCCCGTCGCCGTCCCCTCCTCGTGCTGGTCACTGACGGCCGCGCCACCGTTGGCACCGACGCTGACCTCGTCGCAGCCGCGGCGATGCTCAACGGTGTCGCCTCGGTCGTGGTGGACTGCGAGGCCAGTCTGGTCCGCCTCGGCCTGGCCGCCCGGCTGGCCGTCATGCTGGGCTGCGCCCCCGTGTTCAACCTGGACGACCTGCGCGCCTCCACGCTCCCGAACGGGAGGGCGGCCTGATGCCACAGGGAAACCCGGCCCAGATCCCGGACGACGGCCTGACCACCCGCCAGCGTCGCAACCGCCCGCTGGTGATCGTGCACACCGGTCCCGGCAAGGGAAAATCCACCGCCGCCTTCGGCCTGGCTCTCCGGGCCTGGAACCAGGGCTGGCCGGTCGGCGTGTTCCAGTTCGTCAAGTCGGCCAAATGGCGGGTGGGGGAGGAGCACGCGCTGCGGGTGCTCGGCGACACCGGCCAGGGCGGACCGGTGACCTGGCACAAGATGGGGGAGGGCTGGTCCTGGATCCAGCGCGACCAGACCGATCACGCCGAGCAGGCGGCCGAAGGCTGGGCGCAGATCGCCCGTGACCTCGCCGCCCAGACATATCGCATGTACGTGCTCGATGAGTTCACCTATCCCATCAAATGGGGCTGGGTCGACGTCGACGACGTGGTGTCGGTGCTGACCGCCCGCCCTGGCGCTCAGCACGTGGTGATCACCGGCCGGGACGCACACCCCAAGCTGCTCGAATGCGCCGACCTGGTGACCGAGATGACCAAGGTCAAGCACCCGATGGACGCTGGGCAGAAGGGGCAGAAGGGCATCGAATGGTAGCCATTCCGCGCCTGGTCCTCGCCGCCCCCGCGTCCGGCAGCGGCAAGACCACCGTCGCCTGCGGCCTGATGGCGGCCTTCCGGGCCCGCGGCCTCGCGGTTTCCGGCCACAAGGTAGGGCCCGACTACATCGACCCGTCCTATCACGCGCTGGCCACCGGCCGCCCGCCCCGCAACCTGGACCCTGTCTTGTGCGGCGAAGAGCTGATCGCGCCGCTGTTCCTGCATGGCGCGGCCGGCGCGCAGGTGGCCGTGGTCGAGGGCGTGATGGGTCTTTTTGACGGCATCTACGAACGTACGGTGGTGCGTCGATCATGTGACGACTTCGGCTCCACGGCCCACGTGGCACGGTTGCTGAACGCGCCGGTAGTGCTGGTCATCGACAGTTCGAAGGCGGGGCGTTCCGTCGCGGCGCTGGTAGCTGGCTTCGCCGGATTCGATCCGCGCACGCGGGTGGCCGGCGTGATCTTGAACCGTGTCGGCTCGGACCGCCACGAGCAACTGCTTCGCGACGCGCTGTCCCCGTCGGGCATCCCCGTTTTCGGCGCGATCCGCCGCACCGGCGCGATCGAGACCCCATCCCGTCACCTGGGCCTGATCCCCGCCGCCGAACGCCACGCCCAGGCCATAGCCGCCATATCCCACATGTCCGCCCTGATCCAGGACTCCTGCGACCTAGCCGCCCTCCTGTCCCTGGCCCGCCACTCCCCACCCCTCCCAGCTCCCCCCTGGACCCCCACCCTTACCCCAACCCACCCCTCCATCCCACCCACCCCCACCCCCTCCGCGCCAGTACCCCTCCCGCCCGCGCCACCCGGGCCCCCACCTCCCGCGCCGGCCTCCACGGCACCCGGGCCCCCACCTCCCGCGCCGGCCTCTGTGCCCGATATTTCGCCTGTCGGGCGAGATGTCGGATATTTCGGGCGAGTTTCTGCGGTGGATTCGGGCTTTGCGGTGACTTTTGTGCACGATAGTCCCCCCAATCAACCGCAAGGCCCAAAATCACCGCGCGAGAGTCGCGGGCTTGTGGCGGTCGCGGGAGGGGCGGCGTTTACGTTCGGGTACACAGAGCAGGTGGAGTTGCTTGAGGCAGCGGGGCTGGAGGTTGCCCGGTTTGACCCGTTGCGGGACGAGGACCTGCCTGAGGGCACGGCCGGGCTGATCATCGGCGGCGGGTTTCCCGAAGTACACGCCGCGGAACTGTCCGCGAATGAGCGGTTGCGCTCCCGGGTGGCCGCGCTCGCCGCCAGCGGCGTGCCGGTGCTGGCCGAGTGTGCCGGCCTGCTGTACCTGGCCCGGACGCTGGACGGCCAGCCCATGTGCGGCGTGCTGGACGTCGACGCCGCTATGTCGCCGAAGCTCACGCTGGGCTACCGCCTCGCGCGTGCGATGACCGACTCGCCCATCGCCGGCAAGGGCGACCAGATCCGCGGCCACGAATTCCATCGCACCGAGGTGCCGTCCGGCCTCCAGCCGGCGTGGCTTCTTGAGCCCGGCGGCCCGGAAGGCCACGTCAAGGGCTCGGTCGTCGCCTCTTACCTGCACACCCACTGGGCCGGCCACCCGACTGCGGCGGCGCGATTCGCAGCGGCCTGCGCATCATGAAGACGCTGGTCGGGGTGGGCGTGGGGCCGGGCGATCCGGAACTGGTCACGATGAAGGCCGTCCGGGTGCTTCGTGCGGCCGATGTGGTCGTCGTCCCGGTGCTGGGCGGCGTTCCGGGATCGGGCCGGGCCGAGAGCATCGTCCGCCAGTACGTGGCTGACGAGCGGATAAAACGCCTGGAGTTCGCGCTGGACGACACCGGCGGCGTCACGCCCCGGCGGACCGCGGCCTGGCGGGACGCCGCGGCGGCTGTGGTCGCGGAGTTCGCCAATGGTGCCGCCACCGTCGCGTTCGGCACACTCGGGGACCCTAACCTCTACTCGACGTTCAGCTACCTGGCCCAGACGGTTCGCGGCGTGGCGCCCGACGTGCGCATCGAGACCGTCGCGGGTATCACCGCGATGCAGGATCTGGCGTCCCGGGCGGGCATCTCGCTGGCCGAAGGCACCGAGCCAGTCACCCTCGTCCCGCTGAACGCCAGCGCGGATGTGCTCGACCGGGCGCTCGCGCACGGCGGCACCGTGATCGGCTACAAGCTCGGCGCCAAAGCCAGCCCCGCCGCGTCCGTCCTGCGCGATCGCCTGGCCGCCGATGGCCGGCTGGACCGCGCGGTGATCGGCGCCCGCCTGGGCCTCCCCGGCGAGCAAATCACCCCCGCCGCCGACTTCCTCGCCCCGCCAGCCGCCCCGCCCGCTCCCGCTGCCGGCTCGCCCGTTCGTGCCGTCGACTCGCAGGTCCGTACCGGCTCGGCCGTCCCTGCCGGCTCGCCCGCCTCCACCGCCTCTCCTGCCCCGCCAGCCACGCGGAACATATCCGACATATCGGGTTATGAGGCAGGTGAGTGGGCCGATGATGTGGAAGAAAAGAGCCTCGCGGAAGAAAAGGGGCCGGATTCCGGCGCCCTTCCTTCCACAGAGCTCAAAGTTTCCACGGATCCTTCTGCGGAGCCCACAGTTTCCACGGATCCTTCTGCGGAGCCCACAGTTTCCACGAAGTCGCGCGCCGCGGAAGGCCAACAGGGTGCCGCGCGACCACCGGATGGCTCCATGGGGCGGCAGGGATCGGTGGGATCAGTGGGAGCCGTGGGGAAGGCAGGCCTCAAAACCGACATTCCGTATTTGTCCACGCTTATCGTCCCGGCGCTGCGTCACCCCGGCACCGGCAGCAGCCTGGACGGCCGGATGAATGTGGCAGCCACCCGGTCCCATGCGGGTGTATGTGACATTGATCCGGTTGCCGCCGAGGAGCGGCCGTGCGGGGGTAGGCCGGGCACCGCGGACGAGAAGCGGCCAAGGGAGGTTGGCGAGCGGCCGCGGAAGCCACACGGGAGGGTGACCTTTGTCGGCGCGGGGCCGGGGGCGGCGGAGTTGCTGACGTTGCGGGGCGCTCAGGTCATAGCCGACGCCGACGTGGTGATCTGGGCGTCGAGCCTGGTGCATCCCGATGTGCTCAAGCATGCGCAACACGTCGCCGAGATCGTCGATTCGGCCGTGCTGCCGATGGAAGGCGTGCTGCCGTACTACCAGCGGGCCGCGCGTGATGGGCTCCGTATAGCACGCATTCACTCCGGTGATCCGTCGCTGTGGGGAGCCATCCAGGAACAGCTTGGCCAGTGCGAGCGCCTGGGTCTGGACACCGAGATCGTGCCCGGGGTGTCGAGCTTCACCGCGGTCGCGGCACGGATCGGCCGGGAGCTGACCATCCCCGAGATCGCCCAGTCGGTGATCCTGACCAGGCTCGGCGGAGGAAAGACACCGATGCCGCCGCGTGAGCGGGTGGCCGACTTCGCCCGGCACGGCACCACCATGGCGCTGTTCCTGTCGGCCGCGCGGTCCGGTCAGCTCCAGGACGAGTTGCTGGCCGGCGGATACCAGCCGGGCACCCCGTGCGTGGTGGCGTTCCAGGTGACGTGGCCGGACGAGCTGATACTGCACTGCGAGCTGGCCGACCTGGCCGCGACGATCCGCGAGCACAAGCTGTGGAAGCACACGCTCGTCCTGATCGGTCCCGGTTTGGCGGCGGCGGACGGGAGCCGGTCGCATCTCTACCATCCGGGGCACTTTCACGGTTACCGCAAGGCCGACCGCAACGCGCGGAAGGAATTGCGCGCGACACGGAAGACGGCCACATGACCGGTCCAGAGATACGCGAACCCGACCTGCCCCGGACGGCGAAGGTCAGGCAGAAGGCGCTGCGCACCGGCTGGACCACCGGCGCCTGCGCGGCGGCCGCCGCGAAGGCGGCCGTGACCGCGCTTGATACCGGTGAGATCCAGCGCGAGGTGGAGATCGGGCTGCCAGCTGGGCAGCGGGTCAGCTTCCCCGTGGACGCTTGCGAGATTTCACCGCCCGCGGCCCAGGCGATGGTAGTCAAGGACGCGGGAGACGATCCCGATGTCACGCATGGCGCGCGGCTCACCGCCAATGTCCGCTGGCGCGACGAACCGGGCATCGAACTCGACGGCGGCGAGGGCGTCGGCGTGGTCACCAAGCCCGGCCTCGGACTCGAGGTCGGCGGACCGGCGATCAATCCCGTGCCGCGCGCGATGATCACGCAGTCGGTCGCTGAAGCCGTCGACGTAACCAGAACGGGCGTCCGCGTGGTGATCTCCGTGCCCGACGGCGAGAAGATGGCGCGCAAGACGACCAATGCCAGGCTCGGCATCATCGGCGGCATTTCCATCCTCGGCACCACCGGAATCGTCCGGCCGTTTTCCACCGCGTCCTGGCGAGCCAGCGTCGAACAGGCCATCTCGGTGCTCGCCGCGCAGGGCGAAGACACCGTGGTGCTGTGCACCGGCGGCCGCACCGAGCGGGGCGCCATGCGGCTGCTGCCCGAGTTGCCCGAGGTCTGCTTCGTCGAGGTGGGCGACTTCACCGGCGCCGCGCTCCGCAAAGCCGTCGAGCACAGTCTGGCCAGGATCGTCTTCGTCGGCATGGCCGGCAAGCTCACCAAGCTCGCGGCAGGGGTGCTGATGACCCACTACACCCGGTCCAAGGTGTCGCTTGGCCTGCTGGGAGACATCACGCGAGCGGCGGGTGGCGACGCTGAACTGGCGGACGAGGTCGCCGTCGCCAACACGGCCCGGCACGCGGCCGAGTTGTGGGAGACCGCGGGCCTCCTGCCCGCCGCGGGCCGGGAGCTGTGCGAGCGGACCGCCGAAGTGCTCAGCCGTTTCGCCCGGGAACTGGCACCCGATGCAGCGACGCTCCCGTCGGTCCGGGTGATCATGGTTGACTTCACCGGCCAGAACCAGATCGCGAGCACGCAATGATCACGGTGATCGGGTGCGACGGCGCACCGCCGCGACCGGAGGCCGCGGCGGCCCTCGCGGCGGCCGGCCGGGTCGTCGGAACCCGGCGGCACCTGGACTCGATGCCGATCCCCGCGTCCGCCGAGCGCGTCGAGCTCAAGGCCCTGGACCAGGCGCTCGACACCATTTGCGAAACCCAAGGAGAAACCCAAGGACGGGTGGTGGTGCTGGCCTCCGGTGATCCCGGCTTCTTCGGGATCGTCCGCGCGATCCGCGCCCGTGGGGAACAGCCGGAAGTCATACCGGCGGTGTCATCGGTCGCCCTCGCGTTCGCCCGGCTCGGCCTGGACTGGGACGACGCGCTGGTCGTCTCCGCCCACGGACGGGACCCGCAACGAGCCGTGGCCGCCGCGCTCGCTCACCCGAAAGCGGCGATCCTGACCGCTCCCGGCACCGCGCGCGAGCTCGGTGCCGAGCTCCAAGCTGGGGAAAGGACGGTATACGTCGCGGAACGTCTCGGCACACCGGAGGAGCGCATCGGCAAGCTGACCGGCGCGGACCCGGCCGAGCCCAATGTCCTCATCGCCATAGACGAGTGCGTGGCCGGCCCGCCGAGCGCTCCGCGCTGGCTGGCCGGCCACACCGGGGCGCCGGGACAATGGGCGCTGCCAGAAGACGCCTTCGAGCATCGCGACTCGATGATCACCAAGGCGGAGATCCGCGCGCTGGTCCTGGCCCGGCTGGGTCCCGCGCCCGGGCGCACGATCTGGGACATCGGCGCGGGCTCGGGGTCGGTCGCGGTGGAGTGCGCCCGGTTCGGCGCGTGGACCGTCGCGGTGGAGCAAGACCCCGGACAATGCCGCAGGATCCGCCGCAACGCCGCCACCTACGGCGTGTACCTGCGGGTACTCGAAGGCCAGGCGCCGCAGGCCCTGATCGGGCAGCCGCGTCCGGATGCGATCTTCGCCGGTGGCGGCGACAACGCGACGCTGGCCGCCATGATTCAGACCAGCACCCCGGACCGCGTCGTCGTGACGCTTGCGGCGGTGGACCGTGTCGGCGGGGTCACGAGGCTGCTCGGCGAACTGGGCTACCGGTATGACGGCGTCCAGCTCCAGGCGTCCCGGCTGGCCTCGCTGCCGAACGGTACGCACCGGCTGACGGCCCAGAATCCCGTGTTCGTCGTCTGGGGGGAGCGAGGATGATCGGGCTGGTCGCGGTGACCCAGGCCGGCCGCCAGAGCGCAAAGCGGCTCGCTGGACACTGGCCTGACGCGCGCGTCTACGACGGGCCGGCGAGCACCGCGCTGCCGCGCGCATTCAGCGAATGCCAGGGGATCGTGTGTTTCCTGGCGGTCGGTGCCACGGTCCGGCTGATATCTCCGCTGCTGAACGGCAAGACAACCGATCCCGGTGTGGTGTGCGTCGACGAGGCGCTGCGCTACGCAGTGCCGGTACTCGGCGCGCACAGCGCCGACGCGAACGCGCTGGCCAGGCGGATAGCGGCAACGCTGGGCGCGGAGGCGGTCATCACCACCGGAAGTGACGCCGCCGGGAGCCCGGGCCTCGACGAGCTGGGCGCCGACCTGGGGATGAAAATCGAGCCAGGGAGCGATCTGTCCGGTGTCGGCACGGCCATCCTGTCCGGCGAACGCGTCACGCTGACCGCCGATCAGGAATGGCCGCTGCCCGCGCTGCCGCCGAACGTGGTCCGCGCAAACGTCCCCGAGCCGCCCGCGATCGTCATCACCGACCGCACGGACGTCCAGCCCCGAACCGGCGTCGTGGTGTACCGGCCACCGTCCCTCATCGTCGGGGCGGGGGCCAGCCGCGGTGCGCCCGCCGAAGAGATGGGCCAGCTCATCGACGAGGTGCTGGGAGCCCAGAGACTGTCACCACAGTCCGTTCGTGAGATTGCTACGACAGACCTGAAGGCAGACGAGCCAGGTCTGCGCGCGGCAGCGAGCGAGCACAGCTGGCCCGTCGTCACGTTTCCCGCGGCCGAATTGGCGCAGGTCGATGTGCCGAACCCGAGCGAGACGGTGCGGCGCGCGGTGGGCACGCCAAGTGTGGCGGAGGCGGCGGCGCTCCTGGCGGCGGGCCCCCGAGCCACGCTGGTCGCGCAGAAGCGGGCGAGCGAGCACGCCACGGTCGCGGTGGCTAGGCGGCCGGCGCGCGGCAGGCTGGCGCTGATCGGCATCGGGCCGGGGGCCAGGGACCTGACCACACCGCGGGCGGTCGCCGAACTCCGGCGAGCCGCGGTGGTGGCCGGGCTGGATGCGTACGTAGACCAGATCGCCGACCTGCTGCGGCCGGGCACCCGGGTGCTGTCCAGCGGGCTGGGCGCTGAACAGGAGCGGGCCGCCGCCGCGGTCGCCGAAGCGCGGGCCGGCCGAGCGGTCGCGCTGATCGGCTCCGGTGACGCGGGCGTATACGCGATGGCCAGCCCGGCCCTGGAGATGGCCGGGCCGGACATCGACGTGGTCGTCGTGCCCGGAGTGACCGCGGCGCTCGCCGTGGCGTCGGTGCTCGGAGCGCCGCTCGGGCACGACCACGTCATGATCTCGCTGTCCGATCTGCACACGTCGTGGGAGATCATCGAGCGCCGGATCCGTGCCGCCGCCGAAGGAGACCTGGTGACGTGCTTCTACAACCCAGCCAGCGCCAAGCGAGACTGGCAGCTTCGCCGGGCATGCGAGCTGCTGGCCGCGCACCGGCCGCCTGGCACGCCGGTCGGCTGGGTGCGCGACGCGACGCGGCCGGACCAGACCGCCGGCCTCGGCACGCTGGCCGGGTTCGACCCGGCGCTGGCCGACATGCACACGCTGGTCGTCGTCGGCTCATCCCGCACTCGCGTGGTGGCCGGGCGGATGGTCACCCCGCGCGACTACCGGTGGGCGCCATGACCGCCGCCCGAGCCGTGACGGCCGCCCGAGCCGTGACGGCCGCCCGAGCCGCGGTGGTGACCGCTGATTGCCAGGGGTGCGGCGCCTGCCTGCTGACCTGCCCCGAGCACGCGATCCGTCCCGCTCCCTTCCTGGTCGTGCTCGAAGAGTTGTGCACCCGGTGCGGTGAGTGCGTGGAAGTGTGTCCGGTAGATGCCGTGCTGCTGCCAGAAGCTGAGGTGATCGCGTGACCGAGGTTCCGCTCGACGTCCACCCCATAGAAGCCGAGTCCTATCGGATACTGCGGTCGCGGGTCGATCTTTCCGCGCTGCCTCCTCTCTCCCGAGCGGTTACCGAACGTGTGATCCATGCGACGGCGGATTTCGATTATACTACCGATCTGGTGTGTGATGAAGCGGCCCTGGCCGCCGGCGTGGCGGCGTTGCGGCGCGGGGCCCGGGCCGTCGCCGACGTCGCGATGGTCGCTTCCGGGATCACCGGTTATCCGGTCATCTGCAAGGTCGGGGACTCACTGGCCATCCGGCTGGCCCGGACCACCGGGATCACGGTGAGCGCGGCGGCGATCCGGCTCGCGTTCGGCGAGGCCGGGCCGGGCGCGGTCTGGGTGGTGGGCTGCGCGCCGACGGCTCTGGAGGAGATCCTGCGCCGGGAGGTCGAGCCGGCCCTCGTGATCGGCGTGCCGGTCGGTTTCGTCGGCGCGGCCGCGTCGAAGCAGGCGCTGCGCGCCAGCAGGCTGCCCGCGCTGAGCAACGTCTCGGAGAAGGGTGGCTCGGCGGTGGCCGCGGCCGCTTTCAACGCGCTGCTCCGGGCGGCGCGACCAGAGAAGGCGCGACCAGAGAGGGCGCGACCGCAGATGGGGCGAGGGGAGGGCGGGAGATGACGCCGCCGTTGCTGCTGGCCGCGCACGGCACCCGGGATCAGGCGGGCGTCGACGCGTTCAGCGCGTTCGCGGAGCGGGTCGCGAAGCTCGTCAGGGACGACGGAGTAAACGCCGCGGGCGGCTTCATCGAACTGTCCGCGCCGCCGGTACGCGATGCCGTCGCCGCGCTGACCGCCGGCGGGCAGCGGGAGATCGTCGCGGTCCCGCTGATGCTGTCGGCGGCGGGTCACGCCAAGGGCGACATCCCGGCTGCGCTGGCCAGAGAGCGCACAAGGCATCCGAGCCTGACCTGGCATTATGGCCGGCCGCTCGGTCCGCATCCGATCCTCCTCGACCTGCTGGCCGACCGGATAAGGGCCGTCGCCGACGACCGCCAGAACGCCGAAGCGGTGTTGCTGGTCGGCCGGGGGTCCACCGATCCAGACGCCAACGCTGACGTGGTGAAGACCGCGCGGCTGCTGTGGGAAGGGCGGGAGTTCCGGTTCGCGGAGACCGCCTTCGTGTCGCTGGCCCGGCCGGACGTAGCCGAAGGGCTGGAGCGGTGCCGTCTGCTCGGTGCGCGCCAGATCGTGGTCGCGCGGTACTTCCTGTTCCCAGGTGTCCTCCCGGACCGGGTCGGCGAGCAGGCGCGCGGCTATGCGAAAGCCCATCCCGAGCTGGACATCCGGTGCGCCGACGTGCTCGGGGACTGCGCTGAGCTGGCCTCGCTGGTGTACGAGCGCTACCAGGAGGCCTTGTCAGGAGATATCAGGATGAACTGCGATATATGCGTTTACCGGACTGCGATGCCAGGGTTCGAGCACCGCGTCGGCGAGATCCAGCATCCGCACGACCACCCGCACGACCACGCGCACGCCCATGCGTGACGAGGGATACCCGCCCGAGCAGCGGGAGGCCATCTACCGGGTGATCGCCGAGCGGAGAGATGTCCGGCGCGGCTTCCTGCCCGATCCGATCCCGCCCGACGTGCTGGCCAGGCTGCTCAATGCCGCACACCAGGCGCCTTCGGTGGGTTTCTCCCAGCCATGGGACTTCATCGTGATCACCGATCGGGACAAGCGGCAGCGGATCGCCGCCCTGGTCCAGCGCAATCGCGACGAGTACGCGGCGGCGCTGCCCGGCGGCCGGGCTCGCGCGTTCGACAAGCTGAAGATCGAGTCGATCGTGGACACGCCGGTCAACATCGTGGTCACCTGCGACCGTACCAGGGGCGGCCGTCATACGCTGGGCAGGCACGCACAGCCGCGGACGGCGGGCTTCTCCAGCGTGCTGGCGGTGGCGAACCTGTGGCTGGCCGCCCGGGCGGAGGGTCTCGGGGTCGGCTGGGTCAGCTTCTTCGGTGAGCATGAGCTGGCCGAGCTGGGCGAAGAGCTGAGCCTCCCGCCCCACCTGGAGATCGTCGCGTACCTGTGCGTCGGCTATGTGAGCGAGTTCGGTGCGGAACCGGAGCTGGCCGCCTCCGGCTGGGCGCGGCGGCGCCCGATGGCCTGGGCGGTGCACGCCGATGAGTACGGCCGCCGCGGATTGCCGGGAGAGGAAACCATGGACCTGCTAGCCGAGGTCATCGCCGCGATCGAGCCGCTCGATGCCGGCGCCATGGCGGCGGCGCGCGAGCGCCAGGACCGGATGACCAAACCCCGTGGCTCGCTCGGTGAGCTGGAGCTCATATCGGTCAGGCTGGCGGGCCTGGCCGGCGCATGTCCGCCGCCGTTGCCGGAACCGGCTTGTGTGGCCGTGTTCGCCGGAGACCACGGCGTGCACGCGCAGGACGTCACCCCGTGGCCGCAGGAGGTCACCGCGCAGATGGTGGCGAACTTCCTGGCCGGCGGGGCGGTCGTCAACAGCTTCGCCGCACAGGTCGGCGCCGAGGTCACCGTGGTGGATGTCGGGGTGGCCGCCGATCTCGATCCGGTTCCCGGCCTGCTGCCGCGGAAGATCGAGCGAGGAACGAAGGACTTCACCGCCGGACCGGCGATGACCCGCGACCAGGCCATCGCGGCGCTGACCACCGGCATCGAAGTGGCCAGGGACCTGGTGGCGGCGGGCAACAGATGCCTGCTCACCGGGGACATGGGCATCGCGAACACCACCGCGTCGGCCGCGCTGATCTGCGCCTTCACCGGGGCGGATCCGGCCGAGGCGACCGGTCGCGGCACGGGCGTCGACGCCGCGACATACGCGCGGAAGGTGGACGTGGTGTGCCGTGGCCTGGCCAGGCACCGGCCGGATCCGGTCGATCCGGTAGGAGTGCTCGCGGCTTTTGGCGGATTCGAGCACGCGGCGATCGCCGGATTCGTGCTGGGAGCGGCGGCGCTGCGGGTGCCGGTGATCCTGGACGGCGTGATCGCCGGCGCGGGCGCGCTGGCGGCCGCGGCGCTCGCGCCGGACGTGGCCGGGGCCTGCTTCGCGGGTCACCGCAGCTCCGAGCCCGGGCATGCCATTACCCTTGAGCACCTCGGGCTGCGCCCGCTTATCGACCTCGGGCTGCGGCTGGGCGAGGGTACCGGAGCGGTGCTCGCGCTGCCCCTAGTGCAGAGCGCGGCGCGCGCGCTGCGAGACGTCGCCACTTTCGACTCCGCCGGGGTGGCTGAAAAAGACCATTTACGGGAACGGCTGTGGTGCTTGCGACCGAGAAAGTGACCTGTGAAGCGTTATGCATCCTTATCTGCTGGGGCTTCGCCTGGCGGGCCGCCGTGTAGTCGTCGTGGGCGGGGGAGCGGTGGCATCGCGCCGCATCCCGGTGCTGCTTGACGCCGGGGCTGACCTCGACCTGATCTCGCCCGAGGTCACCGCCTCGCTCGAAGACCTGGCCGCCGCGGGCCGGATCCGGTGGGTCAGACGGGGTTACGCTCGCGGCGACTGCGAGGGTGCCTGGCTGGTGTGCGCGTGCGCTTCGGATGCGGAGGTCAACGCGATGGTCGCGGCGGAGGCCGAAGAACGCCGCGTCTGGTGCGTGCGGGCCGATGACAGGGGAGCGTCCGCTGCTTGGACGCCCGCCTCGGGCACGGTCGGCGATGTACGGATCGGCGTGCTCACCGGCGATCCGCGGCGCAGCGCCGCGGTCAGGGATGTGATCGTGCGGTCGGCCGGCCGCTTCGCCGCCTTCCGCCCCGGCTGGGCTGAAGGCGGCCCCGGCCGGGGCGGCAGCGTGGCGATCGTCGGAGGCGGACCGGGCGACCCGGGGCTGATCACGGTGCGCGGCCGGGAACTCCTCGCCGAAGCCGATGTCGTGGTGACCGACCATCTGGCGCCGCGCTCGCTGCTCGATGAACTCCCGGCCGACGTCGAGATCGTCGATGCCGCCAAGATCCCGTACGGGCGCGCCATGGCGCAGGAGCACATCAACGAGGCGCTGATCCGCCACGCCCGGGAAGGCAAGTTTGTGGTCCGGCTCAAGGGCGGCGACCCCTTCGTTTTCGGCCGTGGAGCCGAAGAGGTGCTGGCCTGTATCGGGGCCGGTGTTCCGGTGACGGTGATTCCCGGTGTGTCAAGCGTCACCGGCGTGCCTACCTCCGCTGGGCTCCCGGTGACCCATCGCGGTGTGTCACAGGACTTTCATGTCGTGTCGGTGCACGTCGCGCCGGATGACGAACGATCGACCGTGGACTGGCGAGCGCTGGCCACGAGCGCCGGGACACTGGTGCTGTTGATGGCCGTAGAGCGGATCGGCGCTATCGCTGACACGCTCATCGGCTATGGACGGAATCCAGGTACTCCCGTTTCGGTAATCGCAGACGGTACTCTTCCGACTCAGCGCACAATCAATTCAACGTTGGAAAAGGTGGCAGGCCTGGTCATTGAGGAGGGAATTCGGCCGCCGGCGATCGTAGTGGTCGGTGACGTCGTGAGTGTCGCTGCTGAGATTGCGGAACTCACGCGCGGTGAACTGTCAACTCCAGAGACGCGATGGAGACAAAAGGGATAAACTCCCCGTGCCAGGTGAGCACCCCGGGTGACCACCCCGGTGACCATCCGCCAGGGTCACTGAATCATCCAGGAGAATGATGGACAGTCAGGGCGTGGCCTCGTCATCAATGCCCGAAGCCGAGAGCCCGCAGCACCGAGAACCTCCGGAGCGCTTCCAGCGCTCCGAGCAGGTCAGCAACGGTGCCGGAGATGTGGCTCCTGATCCCTATGATCCTGGTGATAATGATGCTACTAGTGAGGTTGCGTACGGTGGTGAGGGTCTGGGCCGGAACGGGGATGACACAATCGTGATGACTGCTCCCGGTCACCGTTCCGCTACAGAACACGCACAGTCCGACATGGATGAGTCTGACGTGGATGAGTCCAACATGGGTCAGCCCGATGACCCAGACGCGACCCAGGTCTTCGACGCGATCCGCGACGATGAAGACGCCGATGCGCCCGAGCCCGAGGCGGAGGCCGAGCCCGAGGCTAAGGCTGAGGCGGAGGCCGAGGCGGAGCCCGAGCCTGACGAACCCGACATACCGCCCGAGGATCAGCACCCCCAGCCGCACGTCCGTGTGGACGCGCGTCTCCTGGAGGCGGCCCTGCTCAACCTGCGAAAGCGGATCGCGGCGATCCCGCTCGTCTTCGAAATCGAGAGATCCGCGGAGATCAAGGCCGAACGCGCCAAGCTGCTCAGCCAGATCGACGACTACCTGCTGCCGCGGGTACGAAGATCGGCCGCCCCGGTCCTGGTAGCGCTGGTCGGCTCCACCGGGGCGGGTAAGTCCACGCTGGTCAACAGCATTGTCGGCACCAAGGTCAGCGCGACCGGCGTCCGGCGCCCCACCACGAACAGCCCCGTCCTCGCCTGTCACCCAGATGACATCGAGTGGTTCGCCGAGAACAACTTCCTTCCCACGCTCCCCAGGGTGAGGCTGGAAGGCCTGGCTCGATCCGGACGAGACGGCCTGCTCGTGCTGGCCGCGAGCGAAGGCATGCCCAGGGGCATCGCGCTGCTGGACACGCCCGACATCGACTCGGTCGTGAAGGCGCACCACGAGTTCGCCTATCAGTTCCTTGACGCTTCCGATTTGTGGCTGTTCATGACCAGTTCGAGCCGGTACGCGGACGGCCCGGTGTGGGAGATCCTCCAGCACGCCCGGGACCGTCGCGCCTCGCTGGGCGTGGTGCTGTCGCGAGTGCCGCAGAGCCACCGTAAGGAACTGGTCGACCACTTCGAGGCGATGCTCGACGCGAACGGGATCAAGGCCAGGCAGCGGTTCGTGATTCCGGAGATCCCGCTGCTCGATGGGATGCTTCCGCCTGACGCCTACCAGGAGATCCGCGGCTGGCTCGCGGACACGTCCTCCCGGGCCGACCGCCGCGTGGCGGTGCTGACTCAGACCATGTCCGGCGTGCTCGACACGTTCAAGACGCGGGTGCCCAAGGTCGCCGCGCATGTCGAGGCCCAGGTGGTCCTGCGCGGCCGGCTGCGGCGCGAGGCAGCGGACTGCTACGGCGAGGCCCTGGCTCAGGCCCGTGAGGGCCTGCGGAACGGAACCCTGCTCAAGGGCGAGGTGCTGGCCCGCTGGCAGGACTGCATCGCCAGCGGCGACCTTCGCCTCTTCCTGCCGGGCCGGCCGGGCAAGCGAAGCCGGCAAACCAGGAAAGGCAAGCGCGCACGCCGCGGCCCGCACCGCATCGCGGCCCTCGACGCCGCGCTTCGGGCCGCGCTGGAGTCCTTCGTCGTATCGCTGGGCGACCGCGCCGCCGAACAGGTGCAGGCGCGCTGGCGCGCGACCCCCGCGGGCGCACTGTTGCTGTCCGACGCGGCCGCCGAGCGCGTTCGCAACGAGCAGATCAACCAGGTCTTCGAGTCGGCGTTCGGCGAGGCTTTGGGCGAGGACCGGCTGCCCGGCCCGTTCAGCCGGTCCTCGCCCGACCTGCCGTTGCGAGCCGCCCGCGCGATCGCCGCGTGGCAGGACGACCTGGCCCGGTCGGCCCGGGACCGCAATCCGGAGGCGTTCAGCCTGGCCCTGGCGATCGCCGTGCTGGCCGACGGCTCCGCCGATCCGATCGCTGCGCAGGCGCTGGAACTGCTCCCCGGCACGCCGGTCTCCGATCCGCAGATCGAGCGGGCCCGCGCCAACCTCCTCGAGCGCATCCAGCTCTTGTTCGATGAGGAAATGCTGGTCTTTTCCGCTGTCATCGACTCGGCTGGTGCCTGCGATGACGTCGCCGCCATCCGGCTGTACCAGGCCGAATACTCCCTGGAGGCGGTCAGATGACCGTAACGAGCACCACCAGGACCGCCGGCAGATCGGTGACCGAGCGGCTGGCGGCACTCGGCGAGCTCACTCGCCTGGCCGCCGCCCGGCCCGACGGCTTCGATCCGGACCTTCTCTCCGACGCCGAACAGCTGCTGCGCCGGTCCGGCGAACGCATGCGGATGTCCGCCAGCCATACCGTGGTGGCGCTAGCGGGTGGCACGGGAAGCGGCAAGTCTTCTCTGTTCAACGCGCTGTCCGGCGCGAATTTCTCGCCCGTCGGCGTGACCAGGCCGACGACCAGGCACTGCCACGCGTGCGTGTGGGGCATGGAGGGCGCGGCGCCGCTGCTCGACTGGCTGAGCGTGCAGCGACGCCACAGGTACGGCCGGGCCAGTGCCCTTGACGAAGGCGAGACCAGCCTGAACGGCCTGCTGCTGCTCGACCTGCCCGATCACGACTCGGTGGTCTCCGGTTCGGCGGCCATGGTGGATCGCCTGGTCAAGCTCGTCGACATGCTGATCTGGGTGCTCGATCCGCTGAAATACGCGGACGCGTCGGTCCATCAGCGCTACCTGCTTCCGCTGGCCGGCCACGCCGCCGTCACCACGGTCGTGCTCAACCAGGCCGACACGCTGACCCCGGAGGAAACCGACGACTGCGCCGCTGACCTGCGCCGCCTCCTCGACGCCGAAGGCCTGCTGGAAACCCAGGTCCTGGTGACCTCCGCGACCACCGGCGCGGGCCTCGACGAGTTGCGGGCCGTGCTCGCCGTCTCCGTCGCGGCCCAGCATGCGGCGAGCGACCGGATCGCCGCGGACATAGACGCGCTGCTCGACCGGTTCGCGGTCTACTCCGGCGATCCGCTGCCGGGCGTGAGCCTGCCCGCTTCAGCCACTGTGCAGCCCGGATCCGGCTCGTCCGAGTCGCCCGAACCCGGTCCGCCAGGGCTGGAGTGGGCCGAGGGCGGCGCGGACGGCGAGCCGGAGGACGGCACGCCCGCCCGTCCTCCGTGGGAGGAAGAGGGAGCGGAGGACTGGGCGCCGTGGGGCACCCCCGCCGCGGCGCAGGCCGCGCCCGCCTCCCGGCCGCCCTGGGAGGACGCGCTGACCCCCAGCGTTCCCCCCGAAGACCCGGTCAGCAATGTGCCGGTTGGTCCGGCCGCCGTGCTGGCCGCCGCCTTCGAGAAGGCGGCCGGGGTTTCGGCGGTTACCGAGACGCTGCACAGCGCCCGCGAACGCATGGCGCTGCGGTATGTGGGCTGGCCGCTCGCCCGGATCGGAGAACGGCTGCGCGGGCGGGCCGGCGCGCGCAAGCAGCAGGCGGAGACGGAAACGCCGAAGGCCCAGCGGTCCGACATCGACAACGCCATCACCGCGTTCGCCGACGCGGTATTGATCGTCGAGGACGGCAGCGCGCTGCCTGAGCCGTGGTCCCATACCGTACGGGCCGCGGCCCGATCGCGAGCCGACGATGCGGCCGCAGCGCTGGGGACCGCGGTGGCCGACGGGCTCCCGAAACGGGACAAGGTCACCGCTTGGTGGCGGCTCATCGCGCTCGCGCAGTGGTTGCTGCTGCTTCTGGTGCTGGCCGGTATCGGCTGGATAGCGCTGATCCTGGCCTTCGGCGAGTTCCACGCGATACACAAGCCGCCCTCCCTGCTCAGCGACGTCTCGCTGATACCGTGGCTCGCCGTCATGGTCATCGCGCTCCTGCTGCTCGGATCGCTGACCGCATCGTGGTGCCAGAACATGGTGGTCCTGGCCGCGGACCGTGAGCGTGAACAGGCGGTGCACGCAATTCGCGCCCGGATCGCCGCCGTCACCAAGGAGCTCGTCCTGGCCCCGGCCGGCGCCGAGCTGGCCGACTACGAACGCTTCCGAACCCAGCTAGCCGGCGCCCGCGCCTGATGTGAATCGCAGGGCGGCAAGGCGCCCGCACACCGCGAAGATCGCCGCCGCCCAGACCAGCGACAGCCCGGCGTAACAGCTGGTGCTGTGCGCGAGGTCGGAGACCGCCGCGAGGTGGTCAGCGTCGCGGACGTGGACCTCGATCACTGTGCCGTGGTCGATGATGACGATGTCTGAGCTGAAGCCGGCCTAGCCCTCCTCGACCGCTGACGCCACGGCTGTGGCGCGGTCAGCTCCTTCGACGAGGGCCGCGAGCCGGTCGAGCGACGCCCAGAGCTTGCCGGCTGTGGTCGCCCGGGCTCGCCCGAAACGCTTCTCGTCCGTCAGCTGAGTCCAGTCGTAAGTGTGGGTGACCCGGGTGCGTGACGCATCGGCCGGCTCGAGTTCCCAGCGCCACAGGTGCCCCGGCGGCTCCTGCCCAGGCTCGGCTGGCATCCAGGCGATCCGCCGGCCCTCTTCGAACTCGACCACGTGGTTTTCCCGGACGGCGCCGCGGGTGAGCGTCATCGTGAAGACGTCGCCCACGCGGCGGACGCGCTGCCCGGCAGCTGCCTCGGCCAGGTTGTCATTGCCGTCCCATCGTGGCTGCTGAGCAGGGTCCGCGATCAGCTCGAAGATCTGTCCCGGCCCGGCCGCGATTTCGCGAGTGGCGCTGACCACCCGCGGTGCCCCCTGAGTTGTCATGCGTCCCATCCAAGCACCCCGCTGGCCCATCCCGTCTACGGATTTATGGGCGTGACCGGATTCAGATCGGATACTCTTTCGGGCCCTTGGTGTACTGCTTGCCGGATGGCGTTGTCCACTGGTGCCGGCCTCCTGGTAGCTGCTCGACGGCCCAGCCTTTGGCTTGTTTGACGCGGTGGCAGTGGCGGCACCGGCATCCGGCGTTGCACAGGCAGCTCCGGCCTGCGGGCCAGGGGATGGCGTGCTCGAAGTCGGTGTTCCTGGGGTGGCGGACGCAGACGGGCAGGGTGCACTGCCCGTCGCGTACTTGTACCAGCCGCCGCAGTGTCTCACTGGGCCGGTATCCCTTCGTCTCGTACCGGTGGTCACATTCCCCGCCGGGGATCGCCACGATGGTGACCGTGAATTCGAGGTCCCCGACCCGCAGGTCCCAGGCCCCGTATCCGCCGCCGTGGCTGTCGTCGTGGCCGGGGGTGCGGCCGCGGGTGGGGCCGCCGGCTGTCCCGGGCCCGGCCGGGGTGAACGCGGCCATGCCGGTGTTGTCCCGGGTGCCGCCGGGGGTGTGCTGGCCTGGTGGTGGCGGGGTGTCCCGCCTGGGTTGTCGCCGTTTGACGGCCCGGCCGTAGCCGATGGCGTGTCCGTGGGGGCCGGTGAGGATGATCTCGAACCGGCTGCGCGGGTTGCGGGCGGCTGCGGCGGCCAGCTGCCGGGCCAGTGCGGGGTCCAAGACGCCGAGCCCGTGCGCTTCGCCGGGCCGTTCGCCCAGGCCGAGCAGAGTGGCCAGCGGAATCGTCAGTTCCACATTCGCGGCCAGCCCGTCCCCGCCGCCGTCCTCGCCGGGTGCTGCCGCGCCGCCCGGCGGAGTCCGGTCCGGCGGAGTCCGGTCCGGTGGTGTCCCGCCCGGCCCGTCCCGCGGCCCGCCGCCGTCCTGCGGCCCGCCGTCATCCCCGTGATCCCCCGGCCCGTCGTTCCCCGGCCCGTCATCGTCCCAGTCGTCCCGGCTGTCCTGGTCCCCGCCATCCTCGTGGCGGTCGTCGTCCGGGTCGTCCTCATCACGGGAGTCGTCACCGTGGCTGCCGGACGCCGGGTTGTGTTCCGGGCCGCCGTCGTGCCGGACTCCCCGGGCCGGGCCGTCCCCGCCTGCGGTGTTGCCCGCTCCGCGGCCGCCCGGGTGCCCGCCGCGGCCGCCGTCATCCCCCGGCCCGCAGCCGCCGCTACCGCCCGCCGCGCCGCGTCTGGGGTAGCGTGTGCGGGAGTCGGCGCCGGTCAGCAAATCGAGCATGGCCATGACGCGGAGGATCTGCATGTTCTCCGGGATGCCATGACGCTTATACGCCCGGGCCCGGTTCTGCACGCTGGCCATGGCTTCCAGGGCCCGGTCGGCGGGCAGGGCGTACCCGGCGATCGCGGCGGTCCCGGTCTGCTCGCGCCAGAACCGGACCCGGGCCTCCTCCCGTTCGGCCTGCTCCCGGCGTTTCTGCGACCCGCACGGATCCACCTCGACAACCGCGCGGAGGATCCGGGAATGGATCTGCCCCCACGACTTCCCCGCCCACATGGCGGCGGCCAGTTCCTCGGCTCTGCGCGCGTCCGCGTCGGACAAGACGCTGGTCTCGCGTGCGATCATCCGGGCTTTGCCCAGGTTAAGGATTCCGGCGTCCAGGGCGGCGGCGGTCAGCGGCAGCCGCCGTCCCAGGGTCCAGGCCAGGCTGATCAGCCCGTCCGCGGCCGCGGTGGAGATGGCCAGTTCCAGGGCGACCTCCTCGGCCAGGTCCCGGCGCCACAGATCCGGCAGCCCATCCCGGTCGGCCTCATCCGCCCCGGCCGCGCGGCCGGCGGCGGGCTCGTATCCCTCGGCCGGGCGGCGGCGGATCAGTTCGCGGATCGCGGCCAGCTTCCGCGCGGCGGCCCACGATTCGACGGTGTCCCACTGACCCGCCGCGACCACGACCGTGTCGTCGCCC
>JAFARZ010000138.1 GCA_019245115.1 Streptosporangiaceae bacterium
CTGCTCGATGTCGATCTCTTCGCCGCCGCGTTCCAGGGCCGCGAAGCCGATGATGTCCTTGCGGCGATTGCTGAGGCCCTGAGCGTAGGCGTCCGGCACGAAGCCGAGGGCGTCGATCACGGCGAGCACGCGCTCCCGCGTGTCCGGTTTCACGAGGGTTGACCCACGGATTACCCGGGACACCGTGGCGGTGGAGACACCGGCCACGCGGGCGACATCGTAGACGGTCGGCATCGGCCCGTCCCCTGCTCGCAAGGTTTGAAACCGGTTACAAAGCTTGAACTGTACTGATTAAGACACAGTTATGTAACCGGTGTCAAGAGCGGGGGCGAGCGCGGATGTGCATACGTTCGCCCTGCGGACCGAACAGGACGAGGAGTTCGGCGGGCTCCCGGCCGGCGCTGCCGAACCAGTGCGGGACGCGGGTGTCGAACTCGGCGGCCTCGCCGGGCTGCATGACGAAGTCGAGGTCGGCGAGCCGCAACCTCACCTGACCGGACAGCACATACATCCAGTCGTAGCCTTCGTGGGTGCGCTGTTCCGTTTCGATGTCGGGTTCGCGGTCGACGGGCGGAAGGATCAGCTTGTAGGCCGCTGGTGCGCCCGGTCGCTGAGTCAGCGGGATGAGGATCCGGCCGTTGCGGCGCAGCGGCTTGGCATGGATACGCGGGTCGCTGGGCGGCGGCAGGCCGACGAGTTCGTCGAGCGGCACCTGGTAGGCGCGGGACAGGGCCAGCAGGAGCTCGAGGGTGGGCTTGCGGCCGCCGGATTCGAGCCGGGACAGTGTGCTCACCGAGATGCCGGTCGACGCGGACACGCTGGCGAGCGTCACGCCTCGTTGCTGGCGCACCGCTCGCAACCGCGGGCCGACCGTGCCCAGAACGGTATCGTCGGTCATGGCTACTATTGCCGCTTTGGCAAAGAGATTTGTCAAATCAACGTCCTGCGGCGCATCTTTGGACGCATGGACGAGAGCTATGACGTAGTGGTGGTCGGCGGGGGCGCCGCCGGGCTGAGCGGAGCGATGGCGCTGGCGCGATCCCGGCGCTCGGTGCTGGTGGCTGACGCGGGCGATCCGCGCAATGCGCCGTCGGCCCATGTACACAACTTCCTCACCCGTGACGGCACTCCGCCGGCCGAGATCTATGCGATCGGCCGCGACGAGGTCGCCCGCTACGGCGGCCGCATCGAGGCCGCCCGGGTCACCAAGCTCAGCCGGGACAACGCGTTGTTCCGGGTGGAGATCGGCGACCGGACGGTGACCGCGCGGCGTCTGCTGGTCGCGACAGGCCTGCGAGATGAGCTCCCCGACGTGCCGGGCCTGGCCGCCCGATGGGGCATCGATGTCCTGCACTGCCCGTACTGCCACGGGTGGGAAGTTCGCGACCAGCGCGTCGGCATCCTTGCCACCGGCCCGAACGCGGCACACCAGGCGCTGCTGTTCCGGCAGCTCACCCCGCACGTGACCATGCTGCGGCACACCGCCCCGGACCTGGCCAGCGAGCAACGGGAACAGCTGGCGGCGCTCGGCGTCGCGATCGCCGAGGGCACGGTCGCCGAGGTCGAGGCCGATGAGACCGGGTTGACCGGGGTACGGCTGGCCGACGGTAACCGCGTAGCCCTGGACGCGCTCGCCGTCGCGCCGAGGTTCACCGCTCGGGCCGAGTTGCTGGCGCCGCTCGGCCTGACCCCGGTCGAGGTACGGATGGGCGAACAGGTGATCGGAACGCGGATCGAGGCGGATCCGACCGGAGCCACCAGCGTGCCAGGAGTATGGGTGGCGGGCAACATCACCGACCTCATGGCCCAGGTCATCTCCGCCGCGGCGGCCGGGCTGACCGCCGCCGGGGCGATCAACGCCGATCTCATCGCCGAGGACGCCAGGCGTGCCATCGCCGGGGGGCACGCGGGGCACCAGGCCGTGATAGGCGAACAGGCCTGGGACGAACGCTACCGGTCCAAGCCGGAGATCTGGAGCGGCGACCCGAACACCGTGCTGGTCGCGGAGGTAACGGACCTGCCGCCTGGGACGGCCTTCGACGCCGGATCCGGCGAGGGCGGCGACGCGATCTGGCTCGCCTCCCGCGGCTGGAAGGTCACCGCCGCCGACATCTCCGGTGTGGCGCTGCAGCGTGCGTCGGCACGCGCCAGCAAGCTCGGCCTGGACATCCAATGGGTGCACGCCGACCTCGCCCGCACTCCGCCACCAGGCACATACGACCTGGTCACCGCCCACTTCCTGCACCTGCCCGCCGCGGACCGCAAGACGTTGTTCCGCCACCTCATCGAAGCCGTGGCGCCCGGCGGTACCCTCCTGGTGACCGGTCATGACCGGAGCGACCTGGCCACCACGATGCGGCGGCCGGCCCTGGCCGAATTCGGCTGGACCGCCGACGAAGTGGCCGCGGAACTGGACGAAGGCTGGACCATCGAGGTAGCAGAGGCTCGCCCGCGCCTGGCGACTGATCCGGACGGCCGCGAGGTGGCCATTCACGACGCGATCCTGCGCGCCCGCCGGGAAGCGGGTTAGCAGAGGTTGAGCCGGAGCCGTTCCAGATATTGAAGGGCGTCGACCCGCCTGGCCCCCGTACGGTGGCGAGCCGACGCCCGCACTCTGGAGACTACGGCCGGTCGTTTGCGTCGTGATTGATTGCCAAATTAACTTAGGATTTCGTCACTGATCCACCATCGTGGCCCACGCAGGCTGGCGGGCGAGCCTGCGGCGCAGCGCGTCCTGGGCGGCGGCGGGGAGCAGCGCCGCGACCAGCGCCATCCGCCGGGCGTTCTTGCCGGCCAGATAGCACGTCCGCGGCCGCGCCGCGGTGAGGGCGCGCTCCACGGCCTCGGCCACGCCATCCGGCGGGCTTCCCTTCTGGTGAAGGGCGGCGAAGAAGGCCACCAGGTTGCGGAACGCGTCCTCGTAGAGCGCCCGGCCCTCGGGGGTGGCCAGGCTGAGCACCTGCCGGACGTCGGCGTCGAGCTTGCCCACGGCCTCGCTGTGGATACTGCCCGGCTCGACCACCGTGACGCGGATGCCGAAAGGGGCGAGTTCCTGGCGGAGCGCGGTGCTCATGGTGGTCAGTGCGCTCTTGGATGTGGCGAGCGGGCCGATGAACGGCGGAGTGAACCGGTTGCCGATGGATCCGATCATGACGATCCGGCCACGGCGACGGCGAAGCATCGGCAGCAGAGCCTGCGTGACGGCGAGCTGGCCGGTGAGGTTGACCTCCAGCTGGCGACGGAATTCCTCGACGGGAATGAGCTCGAGGGGTCCCACCAGGCCGATACCGGCGTTATTGACGAGCCCCGCCAGGCCGGCGTCGCCGGTGTGCTCCGCGATCGTGTGCGCGGCGTCAGTGATCTGCCCGGCGTCGGTGACATCCAGCAGCAGCGGCGTCAGTTCCCCGGACGTGAACGTGGACAACGCGGCGCCGTCGGCCAGCTTACGTACCCCCGCATAGACGTGCTGGCCGTGATCCGCCAGGCGCAGCGCCGTGGCCCGGCCGATCCCCGAAGACGCTCCGGTGACGAGGATGTGCAAACGAGTGCAGGTGTTCATCAGCTCTCCTGGAAACCGCTGGCAGAGAAATTCTGGCAAGGCGCCACCGGGCACAGGAAGGACAAAACACGCCAGAAACGAAGGACCGGCGGTCAATGGCGCGGGCGGGGCTGAGGCGGTTGAGGCGGTTGAGGCGGTTGAGGCGGGCAACGTCCGCTACACGAGCTAGCCGGCCGGACTCGAAGGACTAGCATCGGCGTCATACTCGCGGGGCCGCCTCGCCGCAGCGGCACACGGCCCCGTCGCGGAAGTCGCCGCTTAGCGCCGTTACCGGATTGCCCTGAATTGTCCGATAAGTATCGAACGGGATTTAGATTAAGGCGGAACATCTGTGCTACATGGAAATTAAATGTACGAATACGGCGGGTAAATTTCCACGTAGCACCGAATTTCCGCGCTATATGCGAGCGAAAGGCAAAGGTCTGGGCCGCGCCCGCGCCCGAGCCGATGGCGCCAGTAGCACGCTCTTACGGATCCGATGGGACCATCGACACGCTGGAAACCCCAGAGCTTAGCTCGGGCGCGCGCTGCCCTGGAACCGTTGGATTTCACGCAATCGATGCCCGCCGTGAGATGCGCGATTTATGCGTTTCTATACATATCTTATATTTTTACCGATTTGTAACAGTCGGCGAGGCTCCACGTGCCGACCGCCAGCACCCCCGCGAGCTCGACCGAGCAGGAGACGACGGCGACCCGCCGGGCCGCCGGGCCCGTGTGATCCACGAGGAAGCCCAGTGCTGCCACCACCACCCGTTCGTTGGAATGAATGGAGTCAGATCAGCACGGATGCAGCTTCTCTACCCAGTCATAGATGCCGGCCAGAGTCTCCTGGCGCGCCTGTTCGCCGAAGGCGCCGAGCCCGCCGGGGACCGGGTTGACTTCCAGGATCACGTAACCGTCGCCGGTCGGGATGGCGTCCACCCCGGCCAGCGTGAGGTCCATCAGCCTGACCGCGCGGAAGGCAAGGTCCTCGAGTTCGGCGGGAGCGTCGACCCGCTCGAACGTCGCCCCGGCATGAGTGTTGCAACGCCACATACCCACCGGAGGCAGCTTGAACATCGTCACGCACGAAGTGTCGCCACCCACCGTCAGCCGGTACTCGCCGTACTCGGTCGGAAAGTACGGCATACACGCCAGCGTCCGGTAGCGGTTCAGCAGATCGCCAGCCAGGTCGGCCTGGGCCGCCAGGTCGGTGATCCGCTCCACGTCCTTTCCGGTCGTCTCGAAGGACGGCTTGACGATGAACGTCCCCCATTCCCGCTGTGCGAGCTCAAGCTCCGCCATGCAGGTAGCGGACCGGGTGGGCGGTACCGGGATACCGCCCGCCGCCAGCCGCTGGGTGCATTGCAACTTGCTGTATCCGCGGACCCAGGCATCCGCCGGTGCGTGCAGGCGCACTCCGGGAACGTTGCTGAGCAGGGTCAGCCGTTCGACCCTGTCCTGCCAGTCGTCGCCATAGAGCTTGGCCCGGGAGATGATCGCGTCGAAAGACCGCGCCGGCTCCCCGGCCAGGGAGAGGTCAAAGCCGCCGGAGGCACGCGCCACGTAAGTGACGTCCTCGAGCGCGAACATGGAGATCTCGTGGCGGCGGCCCCTGCCGAACTCGGCCAACGCGGGCTCGTCCGGGTCCAGCCCGGTTTTGTCCCAGGTCAGAATGCCGATCTTCATGATGATCTCCCGGACGTGCGCGGCCTGCGCGGTCTCGCCTTGTCTGTTCCCCGCCCTCGTGGCCACGCGTTTGCGACATTCGCGGTAAAGCGTGCCTTCCGTCCGGCATTTTCACTAGCACGGCGCATGTCCGCCCTGGGTAAGCCGCTCCTTAAGCGGAGCTCAGGAGGCGTATGTCCACCGCAGAACCGGAAAGCTTCTGGCGCGCTTCCCCGTGGCGCGACCTCGGGTTTCCCGGTCGGGAACAAGCCGCGCGGTTCTATGCCGCCGGGTGGTGGCGGAAGCAGACCTTTACCGACGACCTGACAGCCGCGGCCCGGAAGCGGCCGGATCATCCCGCAATTGTCGCGTACGAGGGCGGACAGCTCGCCCGGTCGCTGAGCTACGCCGAGCTCGACGCGCTGGTGAGCCGGTTCGCGGCAGCGCTCACCGAACTGGGCGTCCGTCACGGCAGCGTCGTGGTGCTCTACCTGCCGAACCGGTGGCAGCTCAGTGTGCTCTACCTGGCCTGCAACCGGATCGGGGCGGTCGTTTCCCCGGTGATCCCCAGCCTCGGCGCCCGCGAGCTCGGCCAGGTCCTGGCCTACAGCCAGGCAACGATCTGCGTGACCATGTCGTCCTACGCCGGCGACGACTATGCCGCCCGGCTCGCCGAGGCGGCACCGGCCAGCCTGAAGCACCGGGTCGTGATCGGCGACACCGACCAGGCCGGCGCCATCGGCTTCGACACCTTCTTCACGAGTACCCCGTGGGAGGACCGTCACCCATTGGCCGCGGTGGCACCCTCGGGTCCCGACGAGCCGTCGCTGTTGATCTACACGTCCGGAACCACCGGGCTGATGAAGGGCGTGGTACACAGCCAGAACACGCTGTACGCCGCGATCAGGGCGGAAAGCGACCCGCTGGGGCTCGGTCCCGGCGACGTGCTCTGCGTTCCCCATTACCTGGCGCACATGGCTGGCATGTACGGCTGTTACATGGCGCTGATGCTGGGCGCGACCAACGTGATAGCTGACCCCAACACCGACATGGACCTGCTACTCGACCTCGTCGCGTCGCACCGGGCCAGCTATGTCTATGCCGCGCCCGCGTACGCGCTCCGGATGCTCGAGGAGCAGCGGCGGCACCCCAGGAACACCGCGAGCCTGCGTCACTTCGTCACCGGCTCGGCTCCGATCGCGCCGGAACTGGTGACGGCGGTGCGGGACGTCTTCGGTATCGAGCTGCGGGCGCTGTGGGGCATGACGGAGACCGGCTGCACCACCATCACCCGCACGGATGACCCGCCGGGCTGGGCGGCGCACAGCGACGGCAGCCCGGTGCCCTGGATGGATGTGCGCATCGCGCCTGATGAGGAGAGCGGAGACGACGGCGGCCAGTTGCTGGTCCGCGGCGCGTCGTTGTGCCTGGGCTATCTCGGCCAGCCGGACAAGTACGCGGAGTGCGTCGACGGCGACGGCTGGTTCAGCACCGGTGACCTAGCCCGCGACGACGGACGCGGTGGCATCAAGATCGTGGGCCGCCGGAGCGATCTCATCACCCGGGCCAACGGCCAGAAGGTCTCCACGCTAGAAGTCGAGTCGGTCCTGTCGACCCATCCAGCCGTGGCTGACGTGGTGCTCGTCGGCTACCCGGACCCGGATGTGCTCGGCGCCGAGATGGTTGCCGCGATCGTCGTGCCCGAGGGGATGCCGCCGACCATCGCCGAGGTACACGCGTATCTGGCTGAGGCACGGATGGCCGAGACGCTATGGCCGGATCGGCTGATGTTCGCACGGGAGCTGCCCAGGAATTCACTCGGCAAGGTCCAGCGGGGCGAGCTGCGCGAGCGGCTCGAGATCGCCGCGTCGCGGCCTCGATGACAGCTCTGGGGACATCCGGCGGGCAGCCCCGTCCGGCGGCCGCGGGGGGCCTGACCGAACGCTGGCCGGTCGCGGTCCTGTCCATCGCCCAGCTGATGTTCCTGCTGGACGCGACGATCGTCAACGTCGCACTGCCCGCTATCCAGCAGGCGATGCGGCTGTCCGGGCCCTCCCTGGAGTGGATGGTCTCCGGCTATTCGGTCCCGTTTGGCGGGCTGTTGCTGCTGGGGGGAAGAGCCGGCGACATTATCGGCAGGCGACGCGTTTTCACCGGCGGGCTGGTCCTGTTCACCGCCGCGTCCGCGCTTGGCGGGCTGGCTCCGGTGTCCTGGTGGCTGCTGGCCTGCCGCACCGCGCAGGGAATAGGAGCCGCCGCCGCCTATCCGACGACCCTGGCATTGATCACCGCCACGTTCCCAGACGGCTCGCGGCGGCAGCGAGCTATCGGGACGTTCACCGTGATCGCGGGGACCGGCAACGTGGCCGGGCCGCTCGCCGGGGGCATCATCGTCTCATACCTGTCCTGGCGCTATGTGATGTTCGTCAACGTGCCAATTGGCGCGTTCCTGCTGGCAGGAGTATCTCGGGTGCTGCCGGAGACGGTGCCGGAACCCGGCCGGTTCGACGCCGCCGGCGCGCTGTCGGTGACCGGTGGCGTCGTGCTCGCGATCTACGCCCTGATCACTGGGGCAGCGGGCCAGGACGGGCGGGCGCACTGGGGCTCAGCCACGGTGGTGGCCTGCCTGGCCGCGGCTGTGGTGCTGCTGATCGCCTTCGTCGTGGTGGAGCGGCGAGGCCGTCAACCGCTCGTTCCCCTGCGGATCTTCGGTGACCGCGGCCGGAACGGCAGTTACGTGGTGTCCATACTGCTCAGCACGTCTATGTTCGGGGTTGTATTCTTCCTGACGCTGTTCGTCCAGCGGGTCTGGGGATACAGCCCGCTGCAAACCGGCATCATCTATCTGCCGCTGGCCCTGGTGCTACTCGCCGGCACCTGGAGCGGCGGGCGCATCATGCGCAAGACGGGGGTCCGGCTTCCGCTGTGCGTCGGACTGGCCGCGGGTGCGGCGGGAATGGCCTGGCTGTCGCGGATCGGACCGGGCAGCGGTTACGCCACCGGATTGCTGCTGCCAAGCGTGGTGGCCTACGGCGGACTCGGCCTGACCATGGCGCCCCTCACGGCCGCCGCGGTGGCCAGGGTCGAACCGGGGGAGGCTGGCCTCGCGTCCGGACTGTTCAGCGCGGCCAGGCAGGTGGGCGGGGCGACAGGTCTCGCCATGCTCGGCACGGTCACCTGGACCACAGTGGCCGCTCGTCAATCGCTGACCGCGGGAATCGAACGCGGCTTCGCTGTCGCGGCCGGCATCGTGGGCCTGGCACTGCTGGCCGCGGCCGTGGCGATTCCGCGGGAGGTCTCGATAAGGAGCGCCTGGCCGTCATGACCCGACCACCGCTCAAGATCCTTTGTATCACCGGCTGGTGCCGCAATGGCAGCACCATCATCGGCAACATCCTGAACGAGCTTCCGGGCTTCTTCCACGTGGGGGAGCTTCACTTCCTGTGGAAGAACGCGGCGGGCTGGGGTGCGAACAACCTGTGCGGCTGCGGCCGCCCGCTGATCGAGTGCCCGATCTGGTCGCGGATCCTCCCGCTCGGCCGGCCAGCCGGGCTTTCGGCGGAGTCCTTCGCCGAAACGGTGGTGGCCCGGCAGCGCGCCTACGTCAGGACCAGGCATACCTGGCGAGTGCTGCGCCGAGGGCTGTATTGCGCCGGGACACGCGAGCATGCCGATCTCATGACGCCGGTCTACCACGCCATCGCCGAGCTGACAGGCGCGCGTGTGCTCGTGGACACCACCAAGATCCCCGGCGAGTCGGCCCTGCTTCCTCACCTCGCGGGCATCGAGCCCTATTACGTTCACCTGGTCCGCGATCCGCGGGCGGTAGCCGGATCGTGGCATCAACCGAAGGACTACGCCTACGCCATGTCCTCAAGCAAGAGCACCGCATACTGGTACGGCTTCAATCTGGCGGCCGGGGCCATCACCCGGCGCCATCCGCAGCGGTCGATGACGGTGCGGTACGAGGACTTCATCGCGGACCCGGCGGCCATCGTGGCCAGCATGCTGCGGCTGTGCGGCGCCGAATCCGCCGTCGTTCCGCTGCGGGACCGGGTGATCGAGCTCGGTGTGAATCACACGGTGACCGGTAACCCGGACCGGCTCCGCAACGGCGCCACGGTCATCAGGGACACAGATGACTCCTGGAAGGCCAACCTGCCGAGGCCGGCCAAGCTGGCCGCGGCGGCGCTGTCGTGGCCGCTGTTCTGGCGCTATGGCTACCGCTACGTGACGGGAAGGAGACTTGGTGGACCTGGGGCTTGAACACAAGGTCGCCCTGGTCGCGGGCGGCTCGAGCGGACTGGGCCTGGCCATGGCGAAGGAGCTGGCCGCCGAAGGCGCACATGTCGCGATCGGCGCCCGCGACCGCGGCCGGCTCGCCGATGCCGACCGGGCCGTCAAGGCCCTGGCGCGCGGCGAGGTCACGGCCACCAGCGTCGACATCACCGATCAGGCAGCCGCCCGGCGCTGGGTCGAGGAGACAGCCGCCCGGTTCGGCGCCCTTCACATCCTCGCGGTCAGCGGCGGGAGCCCGCCAGTAGGCGGGGCTTCGCAATTCTCGCCGGCCGACTATCAGGCGGCCTTCGACGGGACGTTCCTGCCGGCGGTCAACCTGGCCCTGTCGACGCTGCCGCACCTGAGGGCGGCCCGGTGGGGGCGGATCTTGTTCGTGGCATCGGAGACAGCCGTCGTACCCATGGCCACGCTCGCGCTGTCCGGCGCGGCTCGGGCCGCCCTGACCCGGTTCGCTCAGTCGCTGGCCGCCGAGGTGGGCCGCGACGGCATCACCGTCAACGTGCTGGCACCCGGGGCCACCCGGACCCAGATGGTAGAGCGTGCGGCGGCGAGGCTGACCGAGAACGGGGACATCGAGGCACCGCTTCAGGCCATCGGAGAGCACAGCGCGGTGGGCCGTATCGGGCGGCCCGACGAATTCGCGGCCGTGGCTGCCTTCCTGGCCAGCGAGCGGGCCTCCTATGTCACCGGCGGCGTGCATCTGCTGGACGGCGGGGCCAGCGTGCTGGGGCAGCAGGTCAGGCAGTACACGACCGCGTCCAAAGACACCTACACGTGACTCGGGAAGGAACCGGAATGTCAGTGGCCAGCCGCGCCTACACGGAACAGGACGTCGAGGACTTCTTCGACAAGACCCTGCACAACTATCTGAGCTTCTGGGATACGGATGGCGTCCTGCACACCGGCTACTTCGCCGACGGCAACGCCGATGACTACCATGCCGCCGCGGCGCATACGTCCGCGGTGCTGGCCGCGGAGGCGATGATCGACAGCTCGTCCCACGTCCTCGACGTGGGCAGCGGCTGCGGCAACTTCCTGATGTACCTGGCCGGGCATTTCGACTGCAGCGGCGAAGGACTCGACCTGAGCGAGCAGCGGGTGAGGTTCGCCATGGCCAGGCTCGCCGGCGAGAAGAGCCTGCGCATCACGTTCCGGCATGGCTCCGCAACGCAGATGCCCTATCAGGCGAGCACCTTCACGCACGTCGTCAGCCAGGACTCGTTGTGCCTGGTGCCGGACAAGCCACGCAGCCACGCCGAGATCATGCGCGTGCTGGTCCCCGGCGGCATCTTCGCCTTCACCGACTTCCTGCAGCCGAAGAAGCAGGTCAGCGAGCGCGCCCGCAAGCACGTTTACGACCGGGTGCGCTGGAACGGCGGCTATTCCTTCATCGGGTATCAGGAGGCACTGGACAGCCGCGGGTTCGAGATCATGGTCGCGCGCAATCTAAGCGGCCATCTCCGGCAGACCTACCGCGTGCTGGGGAAGACGGCGGAGGAGCGCGCGGAAAGCGTGCCTGACCTGACCGCGCGAAACTGGATGCTGGCCTTCGCCGACTCGTGCCGGGAAATGCAGGTCGCCATCGATGACGAAGAGTTCGGCTGGGGGATCTTCGTCGCGCGCAAGCGGACACGGGCATGAGCACGGGCATGAGCACGGGCATGAAGGAGACCATGGCGGAGGTCCTCGCCGAGCGGGGGACGCAGATGTCACCCGGCCGGATGTTCGCCGAGGCGTACGCTACCGCTGGCGTCCACGCGCGCGTCGAGTACGACGTCACGATCACCGACTCACTGACCAGCTCCCGGCGCAAGCGGCGTTATCCAGCACGCAACATGCTGAAGATCGTCGACCTGTCCAGGAACCCGCAGCGGTTCTACTGGCACGAGAGCCCCGCGCAGCCCGGCGATCCCGACCTCACCGAGGGCGGCATGAGGCGTGAGCTCGCCCATCGTTTCCACCGCTCGCCGGTTCCGGAGTTGCTGGCCACGAGGGCATGGGTACAGGTCCCAGACGACCTGGCCGACGACGCGGAAGCGCTCGAGCTCTTCATCAACTACCGGCTCATCGCACGCCTGGGCACGGCCGAGAACCACACGATCATCCGCGGCGAGGGCGGCCTGCTGAACATCGAGGGCATCGAGCGGATGACCTCGAAGGGTCCCTTCGCTTCGACCATCCTCGCCGCGTGCAACGCGGCGGAGCAGATGGGCGGCACCGCCGACGGCCTCATCCTCAACCCGGCCGACTACTACCTGTTCATGGGGCAAGGCCAGCTCATGGCTGACCTGGAGCGGAACGGGGTCTTCATCGTCCGGACTCGCCTGGTAGATCCTGGGACCGCCATTGCCGGCGACTTCGGCCATGGCGCCATGCTGTTCGATTCGGGACGCTCGGTGATCCGCTTCGCCGAGCCACCGCCGGGGATCTTCGCGACACCCGGTGTCGCGCTCATGGCCGAGATCCACGAACGCGTCGTGGTCAACCTCCCGACCAACTTCTACGTCGTGACGCTGTAGTGGCCTGTAGTGGCTGTAGTGCCTGAGTGGCTGAGTGGCTGTAGTGGCTGTAGTGGCTTAGCGGCGGCGGAACGCTGCCGACACCTTGGCCACTGCCGTCACCAGGTCATCGCAGTCGGCGACGGTCAGATTGGCGGACAGCGGGATGTCGATCGCTTCACCCACATAACGTGCCGCCCGCGGCAGAAGGGCGCGGGCCTGCTCCTGGTCTGGACCGAACAGGAACCGCCACTGCCAGAACGCGCGCACATTCGCGTCGGCTGGGTCGCCAAGCGCTCGGGCGTCGATCCCCTCGGCGGTGAGGGCGCGCGCGAATCGCGCGCACTCCGTCGGCGTGGCGTCAGGCAGCCGGAACATCAGCGCCTCACCGAGGTAGGCGCCGTCGGCCACCGGGCGGCGCAACGCGATTCCCTCCTGGCTGGCCAGTTCGGTCACCACATAGTCGTGGTTACGCCGGTGAGCGGCCAACCGCTGCGGAAGCCGGCCGAGCATGGCACCGGCTAGCGCCGCACGGATCTCGTCCATGCGGAATCCGTAAATCGGGTAAGCGAGGTCGTCGACGGCGGGAACGTCACCGGGGAAGTGCCGATGCATTCGTCCTTCGTAGGCGCCGGAGTACACCAGCGCCCGGGCATAGGCTTCCGCGTCGTCGGTCAGCAGGAAGCCACCCTCGCCGGTGTTCAGCGACTTGTCCGACTGCGTGCTGAACGCTCCGAAGTCGGCGAACGTGCCGAGGTAACGGCCGCCGAGGCGGGCGCCGAGCGCGGGCACCGCGTCCTCGACCACCCGGACGTCATGGGTACGAGCGAGGTGCATGACCGTCGGCATGTCACTGGCATAGCCGCGCATGTGGACGACGACGGCTGCCTTGGCTCCCCTATCGAGGACCTCGCTCAGGTGGCCGACGTCGAGATGCAGGTCGGCATCGCATTCGACCAGTACGGGGCGGTGCCCGGCCAGCATGATCGCGCTCGGTGTGGCGGGAAAGGTGAACGCCGGGCAAGCCACCGGCGAGCCGGGTGGCAGGTCCAGGGCGAGCAGGCCGAGGGCGAGTGCCGTCGTCCCGCTGGCGCAGGCCAGCGCGTGCCGGACGCCGAATGTCTCACACAGGCTGCGCTCCAGCCGCCGGGCCCAGGTCTGCTCGAACGGACGGTCGTCGTAGCGGGAATAACGACGCGCGCGGATGGCCGACGATGCCGCCGCCTCGTCTTCGGGAGAAATGAACACGTCTCCCTTTTCGTAGGTAGGCCATGGCCGTGTCCGGACGGGGTGCCCGCCTGCGATCGCCAGCTTGGTAAATGCGGGTCGGCGTACTCGCGGGTCGGCAGAGGTCATCTGCGCTCCTAGCCGTGTTCTGGGCTTCGATTAGCCATCTTGACCCTGCAGCCTAAAGAAGCCCTGCTCGGCGGGGGTGCGGTGTACCTGGTGAAAATGCCGGGGAGGTCCGCGCCGATTACAACGAACGTCGCATGCGCGCGGTACAGCGGGAGCGAGCGGACGCGGCAGCGGTTCCGCTCGCCGCTGTGGCGGCCCGGGCGGCGGCGAACAGCAGGATGCCCTGAACGCTGGTCGGAGAGATGCCAACGAGCTGCTCCACCCGGTTAAGGCGATAGTCGAGCGTGGAGCGGTGGATGCCAAGCCTGCGGGCGGTCCTGCCGCGATCCAGATCGGCTTGGTAGAGCTCGCGAAGTGTGCCCCACAAATCCGGCCGCGAGGCAACGTCCGCGACTCGGTCGGCCAGTCGCTGCCGCAGTCCGTCGTGCGAGCCGACCAGGACGTCAAGGGTTATCTCCTCACTGAACGCGACGCGGCGCCTGTCGGAGCGCGCCAGCACGGTCGAGATATCGACGGCTTCCCAGGCGGCCCGGCCGATTGTGGCCGCGGTATCACTCATGGCCAGCCCCGCCGCGAAGGCGTGGCCGTAGAGGGACTCGCAGGCGTCGACCGCTCGTTCACCCGTCTTCCTGATGGCTCGCACCGATGTCCCTACCGATGACGCCGGTATTCCGAACACCGCGACCAGTACAGAACGTTCCCAGTTCGGCGCGCACAGCATGCCGGGCAGGTCGCTCAGCGCCTCATGCACGCCGTCAGGCGGTGTGGGAAACGAAAAGTCCTGGCCTGGGCCACTTGTGTCGGCACAGGCGAGCGCCAGCACGCCGCAAGGTTCCGGCAGCGGATGACCCACCGCGCATGCGGCCGTACGCGCGTCTCCGCCGTCGAGCAGCGTTCCGATGACGATGTCGTCGTCGCGCCGTCTGCCGCCGAGCCGCCGGACTTCGTCGATGTACGCCGCGCGCAGCGCGGCCAGCGCGTCTGGCAGCATGTCCGCGGCCCACCGGCTCAGCCCCAGCATGGCACCGCAGTTGCTCGGCTCGATCGTGTCCCAGAGCACCTTGCACACGCAGCCGAGGACGATCTCGCAGGCACGTTCGCATTCATGCAGCGGGACCCAGTCGCGGGCGGCGTGCCGGGCCGCGGCCTCGAGCCGACCGCGGTTGCCGTTGTTCAGATCGGCCCGTACGACGGCCTGCTCGAGGACGGTGGCGACCACCGGGGGCAGCAGCTCAGCCCAGCAGTACTGCTGTCCCGCGGCGGGCAGATTGGCAGCGATCAGCTCCCGGGCACGGATGGCGATGGGCTGTACGATGCTCTGCAAATCCGGATATACGGTACGGGGGTTCACGTTTCCAAGATCACGTATGTAAGGTCCGGCGTCCATCCTCGGCTCTGCTTGATCAATCAGGCGGCGGCATCGTGCACGCCCCATGACTATCCGTTTGTAGCGTTTTGCCGATTAAATGTCCACTTGTCGCTTAACGTCGGAACACTAACGTCACTATGTCACCTCCGGCCCGATGGGTGCATTAATAATCAGGATTAACAAGAAGCTAGTCAGCGATGCGCGGCGGCTTTACTATGTTCGCGCCATAGCGGACAAATCAGGGACCTCCAGGAGTAGGCAATGGAGCCGCTGGAATCACTCGAGGCACAGTCTGTTACACGCATAAATCGCGTTATCTGGGATCTGACCTATGCTTGCCCACTGCGCTGCATTCACTGTTATTCCGAGTCAGGGCGCCGGCCTGCGCGAATGCTTGATCGCGAACGCATGCGCCAAGTCGCGGAGGTGATCATCGCCATCGGGCCCGAACGCGTGTCCTTCAGCGGCGGCGAGCCGCTGCTGGCACCGTGGTGGGACGAGGCCGCGAGCCTGCTGCGCGAGGCGGGGATCCCGGTGACCGTCTTCGCGAGCGGGTGGGTGATGGACCAGAGCGTGGCCGACAGGCTCAGCCAAGCCGTGACCGCGGTGACCGTGAGCGTCGACGGCGCCGACGAACAAACGCACGACGCGATTCGCGGGCGGACTGGCTCCTACCGGCGAGCCATGGCCGCCCTCGAGCGACTCAGCCGGGTCAAGCTGGCGTGTACGGAACGGGCCGAGCCCTGCTTCCGGCTGGGCATTGACTACACCGTCACCCGAAGCGGTTACAGTAATCTCGGCAGTTTCGTGGCCACGGCGACGTCCCGGTTTCCGGGTCTGGACTACGTGCGCTTCGGCGCGGTCATGCCGGTGGGACTTGGCCAGGAAACCGGCTTTGCCGCCGATGAACTCCTCAGCGACAAAGAACTGGAAGCGCTGGTCGACGCGGAACCGGAACTCAGCTCACGGGCGAGCAACGGCATCGAGGTTTCCGTCACGGATGTGCGCAGCTTCCTTCCTACCTCGCCATTGAGCGTCGAGGGCGAAGGGATTGCCCAGATCGAACCGGATGGCCAGCTCAGGGCGTTCGCGTGTTACGAAGCAAAGGTCGGTAATGTCCTCGACGAGCCGATCGACGTGCTGTGGGGCCGTGCGCTGGCCTGGCGCGCCAGTCCGTTCGTGCGGGAGCAGACCAATACGATCCATAGCCTGACGGACTGGGCCCGAGCGACCCGCATCCTCGACCGCCGCTACGGATCGGAAGCGGACAAGGTCCGTATCGCGCACCGCAAGTGAGGCGCCGGCCGGTTAGCTTGCCGGCACCGAATATCCTGTGGGACCTGGGCATATTGCATCTATTGTCACACAAGTCCCACGAGTTGTTATAGTGACGCTATGCCGTTATTTTGTTATCTTTAACGGGAGCATCCAGGAGCAGGTAATGGAGGCCGAACCCGTTACGCGCATAAACCACTACCGTTATTTCGAGTCCGGCTGCCGCCCCGCGCGGATGCTTGCCGGGCCGGGGCATTAGGGCATGGGTGGTCCGGCCGTATGGGTGACCGGTCGGCCCATTGACCGGGACGTTCAGCATCGCGCTGTGATCGGGCGGCCGTGGTGACCAGCGAGCGCGCGGACAGCCATCTTGTCCCCCTGCCCGGCAGCGGGTGGGCGGTCTGGCGGGACGCGCAACTCCGGTCCGCCGGATTCCCCGCCGTAGGCCTGGATCGGTTCTCGGCACCGGAGTGCGCCGCGGCGGCCGATGCTTTCCTCGACGGGCGGGCCGAGCGGGCGGATGTGGAGGCAGCCCATGCGGCGGCGGTTGCACGAGAGAGTAGGGTGGTGGCGGAAATCGCCGCCGATCCGCTCTTTCGTGAGGCGCTCACCTGGCAGAACCCTGGCGCTGCCGCCCGTATCGCAATGGAGGCCCCGGCCGGCCAGAGCGCCTGGCAGCGCAGGAACCGGAGTAAGGCCAAGGACAACCTGATCACCCGGTACTGGCAGCGCTACTGCGGCAAGAACGACACGATCGGTTTCTTCGGGCCGACTACCTGGGTCAGTCTCGATCCGGAAGCACCCGCTGTGCGCGTCCACCACGGTGACCGCTTGGTCCGGGCCCGCACTGTCTACTTCGAGTACTGGGCGCTGGAAGCCTTCGCCAGCCATCTCGCCGCTGACCCGCAGATCCGGCCGTGGCTCCCGGTTGGCCCGCAGCCGCACATCACCGTGGACGGCCGCCAGGTGCTGATGCCCGGGCGGGATCCGCTGCCGCTGAGCGAAGCCGAGGCGGACCTGCTGACCCGCTGCGACGGCCGGACCTCCGCTGCGGCAGTGGCCGGCGGCGCGGAACATGCTCCAGCGCTTGCCCTGCTCGACGGGCTTGCCGCACGGGACGTGATCTGGTGGGGGGTGAACATGCCGCAGGATCCCAGCGCGGAGGAGGCGCTGCGGGCCACCGTGACCGCCATCGCCGACCAGGCGGCAAGGGAGCGGGCGCTGGCATGGCTCGCCCGGCTGGACACCGCCCGGGACGCGGTCAGCGCGGCGGCCGGTGACCCGGACAAACTGGCCGCGGCCCTGGGTCATTTGGATGCGGAGTTCACCAGTATTACTGGCGCCGCGGCTGAGCGCAGGCACGGGCAAATGTATGCGGGCAGGAGGATCTGTTACGAAGAGACGGTCCGCGATGTCGAGGTGACCTTCGGCGGGCCAGTGCTCGAGGCGATGGCCGGACCCTTCGGCGGGGTGCTGCTGCCCGCGGCGAGGTGGGTGTCGGCGGCCCTGGCGGGCGCCTACACGCGAGCATTCGCGAAGCTGTATGCGGATCTTGGCGGGCCCCGCACGGCAGGGATTCCGCTGGACCGGTTCTGGACGGCCGCCCTGCCGCTGCTCACCGATTCAGGGCCGGTCGTCAGTGGTGTCGCCGACGAGTTCACAACGCGCTGGGCCACCCTTTTCGCCCTGGACCAGCTGCCGCCAGGAACCCACCGGATAACGCTGTCCAGCGCCGAGCTGGCAGGGCCGGCAGCAGAGCTGTTCGCCGCACCACGGCCGGCCTGGGCCGGAGCCCGGATTCACAGCCCGGATCTGCACATCTGCGCGGGGAGCGTGACGGCGCTCGCCCGTGGTGAGTTCACGATCGTCCTCGGTGAACTACACGCGATGTGGCCAACGCTGGACAATGCGTCGGTCGCCGACCGCCACCCCGAACCGGCCAGGCTACGGGCCGCCGCGGCCGCCGATATCGGCCCGCAGATCGTCCCGTTCTACGCAAGCTGGTGCCCGCAGGCCACTCCTCGCATGGCTTCCGTCCGGTCTGATGACTACCAGCTCGCCTTCACGCCCGAGTCAGGCGCCGACCCGGCCAGGCTGCTCCCGGCGATGACGATCACCGTGACCGAGCAAGACGGGGAACTGATCGCGGCGGCCCGGGACGGCCGCCGGTGGCCACTGCTCGCGATGTTCGCAATACCCATTGCCTGGTCGGGCAGTGACCTGTTCAAACCGGCCAGACCCGGTCGCCACAGCCCGCGAATCACCATTGACCGGCTGGTGGTGGCCAGGGAGAGCTGGCGCACAACCGTCGCCGAGGCATGGCCAACCAGATCCGGCGGGCTGCCCGAGTACCTCGCGGCTCGTCGTCTGCGGCGGGCGCTTGGCCTGCCGGAGAAGCTTTTCGTCAAGATAAGCACCGAGGTCAAGCCGGTCTATGTCGACCTGACCAGCCCCCGTTATGTGTCCGCGCTCGCCACGATGCTGAGAGCCGCACGTAACCGAGCGGGCGACGACGTAGCGGTGGTGATGACCGAACTGCTGCCCAGTCCCGACCAGGCATGGCTCCCGGGCCCAGGCGGCCAGCGCTACTTCAGCGAGCTGCGGGTCCAGGTGCGGGACCCGGTACCGGCCGATGGCGTTAACCGCATGGAGGATCGATGAACGACGCGACCCAGGCTCATCAGGCGTATTACCGGGCTGGGTGGTGGCGGGACGAGACCTTCCTCGACGACCTGGATCGCCACGCGAGGGAACGGCCGGGCAAGACAGCGGTGATCGGGCACCACCTCGCCACCGGGCGGACTGACAAGATCGACTACGCGGAGCTGTCCCGGCTGACCGACCGGATGGCCCACGGCCTAGTGAATCTCGGAGTGCATCCTGGTGAGTGCGTCGGCGTCCTGCTGCCCGATATCTGGCAGATGCTCCCGTTCACCCTGGCCTGCATCAAGGCAGGCGTACGGATCGTTCCGATCCCCCCGGAGTTCGGGCGCGCCGAGATGGAGTTCGCGCTCCGGCTGACCGATGTCCGGTTGCTCATCGCGGCCACCGAAACGTTCGGGGGGCGCTCGGCCGATATGGCGCTTGCGCTCTCCCGCGACATCGGCCTGCCCGAACGCATCGTGGTGTTCGGCGATGGCCGGCCGCCTGGCACGCTGTCGTTCGCCGAGCAGTTTCTGACCGAGCACGGTCGCCCGGAGGGTGAGCTGACCGCTCGCCCCGGGGGTGAGCTGGCCGGCCGCCGCCTGGGCCCGGACGAGCCATTCATGGTCCTGTTCACCTCCGGGACGACCGGCACCACCAAAGCGCCCGTGCACAGCCAGAACACGCTGTACGCCGAGATCCGCGGATACGCGGGGGCACTCGGCTTCGACCGGACGCTGGTCAACACCACAGCGCACAGCAACATGTACCGCGCGGGGCTGGTGACTCGGTTGCTGACCTCGCTGGTTCTCGGCGGCACCGCCGTCTGCCTGGACACCTGGGATCCGGCAGCAAGCCTTGAGCTGATCGTGCGGCACGGCGTCACCACCTTCTACGGCTCACCGCACTTCGTGCGCGAACTGCTGGCCGCCGCCCGCTCTCGCCCACCGGGGGCCACCCATCTCGCCAGCATCGTCTCCGGTTCAGCGCCGGTGCCACCGCAACTCCTCGACGAGGTCCGGGCGGCGCTCGGCGTGCGGATGTTCGCGCTGTGGGGTATGACCGAGAACGGGGCGGTCACGTGTACCCAGCCGGCCGATCCCGAAGACTGGCCGGCGCACAGCGATGGACGGCCCACCGGGGGAATGGAGATCCGGATCGATCCGGTGGATGGCCTGGAGAAGGGGGCAGGTGCGCTGTGGGTCCGCGGTCCGGCCCAGTGCCTCGGCTACTACAAGCAGGACGACATCTACGCCGCCGAACTCGATGTGGACGGCTGGTTCAATACCGGCGATCTGGTCCGCGACGACGGGCGGGGTGGTATCCGCATGATCGGCCGGACCAAGGACATCATCATCTACCAGAGCGCGAACGTGCCGGTCGCCGAGATTGAGGCAGTGCTCGGAAAGCACCCGAGGGTGGCGGACGTCGCGCTTATCGGCATTCCGGATCCGGCGACGGACGAACGGATCTGTGCGGTCGTGACGGCCGCGGCCGGATCGCCGCCGACACTCGCGGAACTGAGGGATTTCCTGCGCGATGCCGGGATCAGCGAATGGTACTGGCCGGAGCAGATGGAGGTGCTCGATGACATGCCGCGGACGCCGATGGGAAAGATTCGCAAGGCCGATCTCAGGAAGCGCTATGCGGCATGAGTGCGGTTTCGGTCAATGCCGACCGTTATGCGTCACTTGAGTATCAGGGCATCTACCTGCGCAATGAGTGGGGTGACGTCCTCTTCCCTGACCTGCGCCCCGACGGCGCCGAAACTTCAGCAGAAGCGGAGCCCCTGAAACCGGACGAGCTCATCGGCGATGGCCGGCCCGGGCGCTTCTACCAGCGGACCGCGGCCATCACGGCTACCTGGGCCGAGGGCCTGGGCATCACCGCACGCCGGGTCTGTGACGTGGGTGGCAGCACCGGCCGCCTGCTGCACGATCTGGCCAGGCGCCTGCCCGACGCGGAGGAACTGGTGCTGGCCGAGCCGTCGGCCGCCTTCTGCACGTGGGCCAGGCGACTGCTGCTTGGTGAAGATTTCGACCGGTGGGTGCCCATGCCTGGCCCTACCTTGCGGACCGACCACCGGCGGGTCGAACCCACCTGCCTGCCCAAGCCGATACCGCAAGCGCTCGTCTACCAAGTCACCGCGTCGGATATACCCAGGCCCGAAGGCTACTTCGACGTCGTGACGTGCGCGAACGTCCTCGACCGGGTGGACGACCCCGCGGCGTTCGCGGGCGAGCTGACACGCCTGCTGCGGCCGGGCGGTCTCCTGGTCATCGCAAGCCCGATGCATTTCGACGAGCATTACACCAGCCGGGACAGGTGGATTGGTGACGTGCATGAGGTCCTCGATCCCGCTTACTGGCACGTGGACGACCGCGAGGTAGACGTGCGCTATGAGGTCTGGCAGACGCGGCGCCGGATCATCTCCTATCTCAGCCAGGTAGTGGGGGCGGTCAGACGAGCTGAATCATGAAGCAAGCGGCTTGCGTCCGACTCCGGCCAGGATGCACCCGCCGTCTCGGTTGGAAGGCGAAGCCGTGCCGCGGGTGGCCGGATCCCACTCCCGGGCATCGACCAGGCCCGGGCCGACGAGCTCCAATCCCCCGAAGAACCCCGCGATCTGCTTCGGGGAATGGTTGTACAGCGTGCCCGCCTTGTACTCGCGGTTCAGCGTCCCGCCGGTCTCCTCGTCTCCTGCGCTCACGCTCATCACCACGTAGCTACCGGGCACGATGGATTCCGTCAGTTCAGCGGCGACCTTGTGAGCGGTGCCGAAGTCGAAGAAGTGCAAGACCAGAGCGAGGATGACGGCGACGGGTTCCCCGGCCCGGAACAGCCCGGTCCGTGCGGCGGCAGCGAGAACGGCGGCCGGGTCACGCAGGTCCGCTTCAATAGCGGCCACCCCGGTGCCGGCCAGCAGGGCTTGCGCGCGCGCTACGACCGCCGGGTCATTGTCCGCGTAAACGATCCGGCAGGCCGGGTCGTCGTCATGTGCGACCTCGTGGGTGTTGCGGGCCGTGGGCAGTCCGGAGCCGATGTCGAGGAACTGGCGTATCCCCTGCCGGGCCAGCCAGCCGACGGCCCGTGACAGGAACAGCCGGTTCTCCCGGACCAGGACGGGCATCGAAGGGAAGCGCTGGATCATGCGCTCGGCTTCACCCCGGTCGACGGCGAAATTATCCGTCCCGCCAAGCAAGTAGTCGTAGACTCGAGCGATGCTCGGCCTGGTCGCGTCCTGGCCCGCGACCGCAGGGTCGGCGCTGTCCTTGTCCTCCCGTGTTGCCATTGACGCCCCGTCATCGCATCCCGCGCGGCCACCGACAGCGAACCACATATGCGGGAAACGTGCAAGATCGGCCTAAATTACATAGTGCCGCGCCGCAAACGACCTTGATAGCATTTGTCGAAAATTACCTGACGGACGGGACGGGCCGCCCGGATGGCTGACGGACGACCGCCGGACAGCAACCCGAAAGGAAACAGCAACCCGAAAGGAACCGGCACGCGCTATGTGAGGAGTCGCCTTGACGCTGACTCATCTTCCGGACCAGGCCCTCGGGGACATCCCGTTCTACCCGATGACCCGCGCTGCTAGCTGCCCGCTGGATCCGGCTCCCGTGCTCAGCGACCTGCGAGCTAAGGTGCCGTTTGCCCGGGTCCGGCTGTGGGACGGCAGCACGGCATGGCTGGTGACCCGGCACGCCGAACAGCGTGCCCTGCTGGCCGACCCGCGGGTCAGCGCGGACCCGTATCGGCCGGGCTACCCCTTCCAGAGCCAGGGCCTGCGGGACATCACCGATGAGACGCAAACCTTCCTTAACATGGATGATCCCGAGCATGCCCGGCTGCGCCGGATGGTCGCCGGAACGTTCACCGTCCGGCGGATCGAGGGAATGCGGCCCGTGGTCCGCAAGATAGCCGACGATCTCATCAGCGATCTGCTGGCCGGCCCGAGGCCGGCCGATCTGGTGTCGCGGTTCGCCCTGCCCGTTCCGTCTCTGGTTATCTGCCACCTGCTCGGTATTCCTTACGCTGACCGCGACTTTTTTCAGCTCGCCAGCGCGACGCTCATTAGTCGTGAAACCTCTACCGCGGCCATGAAGGACACCATGGCAGAGGTGAGCGGCTACCTTGAGCAGCTGATCAGCCGCAAGCTTGCCGCGCCGGCCGACGACCTGCTATCCCGCCTGACCAGCGAACAAATTCAGACCGGTCAGATGACCCGGCAGGAGCTAGTCAAGCTGGCCCATCTTCTGCTGCTCGCGGGGCACGAGACCACTGCCAATATGATCACGCTTGGCACGCTGACGCTGCTGCGCAATCCTGGCCAGCTCGCCCAGCTGCGGAACGCCGATGACCCCAAGCTACTCGCCGGGGCTGTCGAGGAGCTCCTGCGCTACCTATCCATTATCCATACCGGCCTGCGCCGACTGGCCCTGGAAGACATCGAGATCGCCGGGCAGGTGATCCGCGCTGGCGAGGGCCTGGTCATCCCCATCGAAGCCGCAAACCGCGACGAGACGGTATTCCCTCGCGCGGGGATGCTCGATATCCGTCGTAACGCCCGCCAGCACATCGCATTCGGATTCGGCGTGCACCAGTGCGTCGGCCAGCAGCTGGCCCGGGTGGAACTCCAGGTTGCCTACGCCGCCTTGTATCGCCGGATCCCGACGCTGGCCCTGGCCGTCGATCCCGGTGATATCCGGTTCAAGCATGACGGGCTCATCTACGGCGTCCATGAACTGCCCGTGACCTGGTAACCAGAATGACTTGAGGGAGCAACTTATGCGCGTTCAGGCTGACCAGGACAAGTGCGCCAGCTCAGGGCAGTGCGTCATGACCGCGCCGGACGTCTTCGACCAGCGCGAATACGATGGTGTCGTCTTCCTGCGAACAGACAGGCCGTCGCCAGAGCAAACCGAAGACGTCCGTTACGCCGCCTTGATATGTCCGTCACGGGCGATCACGGTCACCGAGGAATTACCCCGGCGGGGAGGCCAGGCAGGCGGCGCGGATCGGCTTGCTGCCGGCTAGCACCGCGATCGCGCCGATCAGTCCCGCGCAAACCGGTACCACGAAGGCGTAATCCGCCCCGAGCGGCGCGATTGTGGCGCCGGCCAGGGAGCTCCCCGCGGTCATGCCGAATGCGATCGCCGTCGTGTCCCAGGAGATCGTCTGCGTCAGCATGGCGGACGGCACCACACGCTGCATGACCTCCATCGCGGTAACCGTCGCCGGCGCCATCGCCACGCCGGCGAGCGGTAGCAGGCCGATGAGGGAGAACAGCCCGCGGGCGGCGAGCAGCGGAATTCCACCTGCCGCGAACAGCGTGACGCTGACAATCAGCCGGCGATGCAGCGGCATCTGCCCTTTCAGCGCGCCGTAGCAGAGCCCGGCGATCAGGCTGGTCACGCCATATAGTCCGAGAAACAGGCCGCTGAACGCGCGACCGTGATGCGCGGTCGCGAACGCGATGAGCGATACGGGCATCGCGCCGAACACGGCGCCCACACAAAACCGGGCCGCGTACAGCGCCTGCAGCGCGGGGATGCGCAGCGAGTTGCCAACCCCGCCGCTCGCAACCCGGCCGGCCGGCTCGGGCTCAGTGCCGCGCTGGGCCGCCAGGGCCAGGGTTCCGCCGAGCGCGCAGGTCAGCACGGCGGCAAGTCCCGCCAGCGGTCCGATGCCGGTGACGAGCGCGGTGACCAGGATCGGCCCGGCGATCTCAACCGTCTCGATGGTGGCGCTCTCAAAGCCGTAGGCGATGCGAAGCTTGTCCGTTCCCTGGTAGATCTTGGTCCACCGAGCCCGCACCAGCGGGCCCGCCGCCGGCATCGGTACGCCGGCGGCGGCAGCCAGCACGACGAGGCGCCACTCTTGCTCGCGCGCCTCGACGGCGATCGTCAGCAGCAGCATCAGCGCGCCGAAGGCCAGCACCTGGGGGACAAGCACGCCGTGCTGCCCGTACCGGTCGATCAGCCTGCCGAAGACCGGAAGGGCCAGGCCAGCGGCCAATGTGAGCGCCGCGATCACCGCCCCGGCCGTGGCGTACCCTCCACCGCGCTCGGTGATCGCAAGGATCAGGCTAACGAACACCATGGACGAAGTAAGCCGCGAGACAAAGCCGGCGGCTACGAACCCCTTGGTACCACGCTGATCAAACAGACTGATGTAGGCCCGTAGCACACGTATCGGCGTCCGGGACCCGAAGCTCAAGATCGTTGCCTGCGGTAGACAAAGAATGCTCGTTCCGATTCGTCGTCCGGTGTACCTCCGGCTGAGTCGGCGAGATCCAGCAATTCGAAGTCAGATGACATTGCTTCCAGGACCTGACGGATTTCTACCGCGAGCTCGCGGACCTGGCGGTGATGGAGCCGATACTGATTGCCGACCACCTGTTCGAATATCCGCAGGTCCCACTCGTAGATAGGGCGCTCTTCGGCGCTGACATTTATGATAACCGTGTTGCCGTCGAATTCGTGCACCCGAGGCTGTTCGCACGCCACCCTGTTTAGCTGACCAACTGTATTTATGTCAAAGATGAAAAGCCCGCCTTCTGTCAGGTGTTTGCGCGTGCACGCGAAGCACGAGATCCAGCGATTAAATTCCGTCAGATGGTTCAGGACGTCGTAGGTGCATACAATGACATCGAATCTGCGCTCAAGGTCGAAAGATGAAATATCGCCTTGTATAAATTGTACGCTCGGGAGCCTCGCCCGTGCGATGTCTAGCATATTGGGCGAGATATCCATGCCGGCCAATGAGCCCACGGCCGATAGGCCGGAAAGAACTGCGCCCGTCCCGCAGCCGAGTTCAAGAAGGGACGAAGCGGTTGGGCCATAACGCTCAATGCAACGCATAACCTGGTTGCTTCTGAGCGATGAGTCACTCATAAGCCGGTCGTAGAATTTCGCAAGCAGATCGTAGTCGGCCATATACCAATGGTATACGCGGGCCAGCTTCATCCCTTGAGGAGCTGCCGCGCCATCACAAGCCGCTGGATCTGGTTGGTGCCCTCGTATATCTGGGTGATCTTCGCGTCGCGCATCATGCGCTCGACCGGGTAGTCGTTCACGTAGCCGTATCCGCCGAGCAACTGCACCGCGTCGGTGGTCACCGCCATGGCGGTGTCCGACGCCAGGCACTTGCACGCGGAGGAGATGAACGTCAGGTCCGGCACGGTTTCTCCGGCCATGGCCCGTTCCGAGCGCGCCGCGGCGACGTAGGTGAGCTGCCGCGCCGCTTCGAGCTTCATCGCCATGTCGGCCAGCATGAACTGCAGGCCCTGGAATTCGGCCACCGCCCTGCCGAACTGCTTGCGCTCCTTCACGTATCCGATGGCGTAGTCAAGAGCCCCCTGGCCGATCCCCACCGCCTGGGCCGCGATCGTGATCCGGGTGTGGTCCAGCGTCCGCAGCGCGATCTTGAACCCCTCACCCTCCTCACCGATGAGCCGGTCAAAAGGAATCAGGCAGTCGTCGAAATACAGCTCCCGCGTCGGCGATCCCTTGATCCCGAGCTTGTGCTCCGGCGCGCCGAACGTGAACCCCGCATCGGAGGAGTCCAGCACGAACGCCGAGATCCCGTTCGCACCCGCGCCGGGATCGGTCACCGCCATCACCGTGTAGTACTTGGACACCCCGGCATTGGTGATCCACCGCTTGACGCCGTTCAGCAGGTAACCGTCGGATGTGCGCACCGCGCGGGTGCGCATGGCCGCCGCGTCCGACCCTGCCTCGGGCTCGGACAGCGCGTAGGAGAACATAGCCTCCCCGCGCGCCACCGGCGGCAGGTACCTGGCCTTCAACGACTCAGATCCGGCCAGCATGAGCGGCACCGTGCCGAGCTTGTTCACGCCCGGGATCAGCGACGAGGAAGCGCACGCCCGCGCGACCTCCTCGATGACGATCACCGCGGCGAGCGCGTCACCGCCCGCCCCGCCGTATTCGGCCGGAATGTGCACGGCGTGCAGATCGGCCTTGACCAGGGCTTCGTACACGTCCTGCGGGAATTCCGAAGTACGGTCGACCTCGGCGGCCCGCGGTGCGATCTTGTCCTCGGCAAGTTCCCGGACGGCCTCGCGCAGTGCCTCATGCTCCTCGGACAGCGCGAACACGGGACAATCGTTGCTCATACCCCATCGTAAGCTTGCCTCCCCGCCGCCGACCACGAAGGTAGGCTCCGGTGCCGTCCGTTACACCCCTTATGTCGTGGAGCATCAGAGCCTCGCGGAAGCTAGGGCGCCGCTTTCCGGTGCCTTTCCCTCCACGAAGCGCTTATCTTCCTTGCGACCGGCGAGAACCGGGCTCAGCGAACCTCAGCAAATGGTGATATGTCGGGCGCGCGCCGCCTCAGGAGGCTCCAGGAGGGGGTCTGGGGGGGTGGTGTTTACCCCCCAGAAAGACAAACCCCTTAGGCTCGTTCCGGCACAGGAAGGGGCTGATGGTGTCACTCCGGCTGACCGTACTCGGTACCGGCTACCTGGGCACGGCCCAGGCAGCCTGCCTGACCCGGCTCGGATTCGAGGTGCTCGGCGTCGACACGGACCCGCGCCGCGTCCACGCTCTCGGCGGCGGAACCGTCCCGTTCCACGAGCCGGGCCTGGAGCCGCTGCTCCAGGCGGGCCTGCGCTCGGGCCGCCTCTCGTTCACCACCGACTACGCCCGTGCCGCTCAGTTCGGCGACGTGCACTTCATCTGCGTGGGCACCCCGCAGGCCCCCGGCGCCAACCGTGCCGACCTCACTCAGCTGGAATCCTGTGTCGCCACGCTGGCTCCACTGCTGGATCGCCGCTGCCTGGTTGTCGGGAAATGCACGGTGCCGGTGGGCACAGCCAACCTTTTGAACGAACGGCTCGCACTGCTTGCCCCCGGCGCCGAACTCGCCTGGTGCCCAGAATTCCTGCGCGAGGGCCATGCGGTCCCGGACACGCTGCGGCCCGACCGTATCGTGGCCGGCGTCAGTTCCGCGCGCGCTGAGGCGGTCTTGCGCGAGATCCATGCGGAGCCGATCGCGGCCGGTACCCCGTTCCTGGTCACCGACCTGGCCACGGCCGAGCTGGTCAAGGTGGCGGCGAACGCCTTCCTGGCCACGAAGATCTCGTTCATCAACGCGATGGCCGAGGTCTGCGAGGCCGCGCATGGCGACGTGATGGTGCTGGCCGAGGCGCTCGGGCACGATCCGCGGATCGGCCCGGCCGGGCTCCGTCCCGGCCTCGGGTTCGGCGGCGGCTGCCTGCCCAAGGACATCAGGGCGTTCATGGCCCGGGCCGAGGAACTCGGCGTGGACCAGGCGCTGTCGTTCCTGCGTGAGGTGGACGCGATCAACCTGCGGCGCCGCGCGCGGATGGTCGATCTGGCCCGCGAACTGGCGGGGATGGACGGCTTCGACGGCGCCAAGGTCGGCGTGCTCGGCGTGGCGTTCAAGCCGGATTCCGACGACATCCGCGACTCACCGGCGCTGGATGTGGCCAGGACGATTCACGATCTGGGTGCGGCTGTCACGGTCTACGACCCGGTGGCCGTGCCCGCCGCCCGCCAGGCTCATCCCGAACTGGGCTACGCGTCCACTGCGGTGGACGCGGTCCGGGATGCCGATGTGGTGCTGCTGCTCACCGAGTGGGCGGAGTTCCGCGACGCGGATCCCGAGCTACTGGGCAAGGCCGTCGCCCGGCGCAACATCGTGGACGGCCGTAACGTACTCGACCCGGCCCGCTGGCGCGCCGCTTCCTGGCACTACCGTGCGCTGGGGCGGCCATTACGGCCTTCCGGTCACAGCGACGTTGTAGATCCGGCCCTGGTAGGTGCCGATTCCGTCCGGGGGCAGCACGGTGAACCAGACCAGCAGGTAGCGAGCCTGGACGGGGCTGGCTGGCTTGAGCTGGATCGTGCCGCCCGCGCCTGCCGACGACGCGACCGCTGCCAGGTCCGTCATCGTCGGCGTGCTACCAGCGCGCAGCTCGACGTCAGCTCCGGGCGCGGGGTCGAGGGTGACCTGAACGCTGGTGATGGTCTCGGGCCGGCCCATGTCCACCAGCAGGCCAGTGCCCGCCTGGAGCCCGGCGAACCGCGGCGTCGCGTACCAGTCGGTCCGCCAGTTCGTGGTCATGCTGTCGTCTATCGCGTATCCAGCCTGCTGTGACCCGTCGCCGTCGGCCGTGCCCTGCGGCCCGAAGGCCGCCGCGCTGACCGGCTTGAGCAGCTGCGCTTTCAGCGTGGATGGACTGGCCGCGGCGGCGGTGGGGGTCGCTGACAGGCTCGGGGACGGTTCCGGGCGGGTGCTCGCGACGACCGGGGTCCGGTGAGCGGCGCCGGATTGGCCTGGGCCTCCGGCCATGGCGGCCGGCCGGCCGGTGCGGGCGACGAGCTCGTAGCTGGCGAACCCGATCACGCCCAGGACGACGACGGTGAGCCCGGCCACCGCTTTGAGGGTGCGCCGCTCCCGCGTCCGGGTCGGCTCGCTGGTCACGACTGGAGGGTATCCCGTAGGGCGGCGCCCTTGGCCCGGGCCTGGTCGGCCAGCCGGACGGCGAAGGCAGTCAGCGCCTCGCGCAGCGCGGCGCCGCCGGGAGTTTCCGCGGCGGCCAGGATGCGGACGGCGAGCAGGCCAGCGTTCCGGGCGCCTCCGACGGCGACGGTGGCGACCGGGATGCCGGCCGGCATCTGGACGATCGACAGCAGCGAGTCAAGGCCGCTCAGGTTGGCCAGCGGAACCGGCACGCCGATCACCGGCAGCGGGGTCACCGAGGCGAGCATGCCCGGCAGGTGCGCCGCGCCGCCGGCGCCCGCGATGATCACCCGCAGGCCGCGCGCCTGCGCCGAGGCGCCGTACTCGATCATGTCGCGCGGCATCCGGTGCGCGGAGACCACATCCGCCTCGTAGGGAACCCCGAACTCCTCCAGCGCCTCCGCCGCGGCCCGCATCACCGGCCAGTCCGAGTCGCTGCCCATGACGACGCCAACCAGGGCCCGTTCGCTCATGGACCCTCCTCGGTTCCCCAGCGCAGGTAGCTGGCCGCGCGGCGGGCCCGGTCGCGAAGCTGGTCGACGTCCTCGCCCGTCACGGTCACGTGGCCGATCTTCCGGCCCGGACGCGGCTCCTTGCCGTACATGTGGATCTTCACAGCGGGGTCGGCGGCCATCACGTGGATGTACCGGTCATACACATCCCCCCCGTCCCCCCCGAGAACGTTGGCCATCACGGTGACCGGCGCGGACGGCGCGGGCGAGCCGAGCGGCAGGTCCAGCACGGCTCGCAGATGCTGCTCGAACTGAGAGGTCCGCGCGCCATCGATCGTCCAGTGCCCGCAGTTGTGCGGGCGCATGGCGAGCTCGTTGACCAGTAGGCCGTCAGCGGTCTCGAACAGCTCGACGGCCAGCAGCCCGGTCACGTCGAGCTCGGCGGCGATGCGCAGCGCCAGGGCCTGGGCCCGCGCCGCGCGGCCGGGTGCCAGGCCGGGTGCGGGCGCGATCACCTCCCGGCAGATCCCGTCGGCCTGGACGGTCTGCACCACCGGGTACACCGCGCCCTGCCGATGCGGCGACCGCGCCGCCAGCACCGCCAGCTCACGCTGGAAGCCGACATACTCCTCCGCCAGCAGCGCCAGGCCGTGTCCGAACACTTCAGCCGCCTCGGCGGCGGAGCGGCATACCCACACGCCCTTGCCGTCGTATCCGCCGCTGATCGCCTTGAGCACGACCGGCCATTTCCCGCCCGTGAATTCCGTCACATCCGAAACGTCCCGCACCGGCGCGTAGCGAGGGCAGGCGATACCGAGAGACGTCAGCCGCTCGCGCATGGCCAGCTTGTCCTGGGTGAAACGCAGCGCGGCCGGCCCCGGCCTGACCTGGATGCCGGTCTGTTCCAGTGCCAGCAGGTGCTCGCCGGGCACGTGCTCATGGTCGAATGTCAGCACGTCACACTCGGCCGCGAACGCCTTCAGGTCGTCCGGGGACCGGTAGTCGCCGACCTGGATCCGCGCCCACACCTGAGCCGCGCTGTCCGCTGCCGAGCCGGCCAGGATACGGAAACCCACGCCGAGCGCGATGGCCGCCGGGCAGGTCATCCTGGCGAGCTGGCCACCACCGACCATGCCGACCTGGGGAACAACCTGGGGGGCCGAATCAATCACGCACCGTACCCTAGCGCAGGTTACGTAATGGGAAAGATTCACCTGGCACCCAGATACGGCCGGTAGCATGACCAGGTCCGGGGGACTCCGTGCCGAGAGGAACAACTGCGCATGCCTGTGATGGCGACCCTGCATCGGCGGTTTGTCGCTTTGATACCTGAGCTGGCGAGATTCGGCGTCATCGGTGGTATCGGCGCGGTCATCGACCTTGGCGGAGCCGCGTATCTGCACCTGGACATGGGCATTGGTCCCATGGTGGCGAAGGGGTTGTCCATCACCGCCGCCACGGTGTTCACCTACCTCGGCAGCCGGTTCTGGACCTTCCGGCACCGGGTCAACCAGGCGGTGCTGCGCGAGACCGTGTTGTTCGCCATCCTCAACGTTGTCGGCCTGCTGATCGCCGAGGCCGTGATCGCGTTCACCCACTACGGACTCGGGGCCAAGAGCGCCCTGGCCTACAACCTGGCCAGCGTGGCCGGTACCGGGCTCGGCACGATCTTCCGGTACTTCTCCTACAAGAAGTGGGTGTTCCTCGCGGCAGAGCCCGCGGCCGCCACCGCCCCAGCGGTCCCCGTGGCCGCTACGGTCCCAGCGCGGGGACGGCATGTGGCCCGGCACGCGGCTCCGCAGCGCCATCCGGTCGCGCATCCGCAACGGTATGGCCCGCTCCAGGAGCAGCTCGACCCAGCCACGGACCCGCTCTAACCCAGCACAATTCGGGTTAATGTGGACCCTTACCCACGATTGACGGCATCCGGGGAATAACGCGCATTTACGGCATTCTCGGCCATGATGCCTTCGCTAAAATGCCGCGCCAGCCCGGTGAACTTGCGCGTATCACCACATAGCGGGCACATGAGCCAGCCACCTTGTGGAAGATTAGAGCCCTCCGGAAGAAAAGGCGCCGGAAACCGGCGCCCAACCTTCCGCAAGGCCCTTTTCTTCCACGCCATCCAGCGCAACCGCTCCCTTTCTACACCACCAAAGAGGCATAAATGCCGCCATTTCCCGAAATTTCGGGCGACGGCGTTCGGGGGCGGGGAACAGCGCGGGTGGCGTGGGCGGTGGGGGCGACGGCTTCGGGGGGCGCGGCTTGGGGTGGCAGCGTTTGGGGGGTGGGGTGCTGCAGGGGGTGTCAGGCTGGGCCGCTTTTGGGGGGGGCGGGGGTGCGGGGGGCGTTACGGTGCAGGAACACCGCGAAGGTGGCGGGTTTGGCCTTGGCCAGCACCACGCGACCGCCATCGGCCTCCGCCATCGTCCGGGCCAGCGCCAGCCCGAGACCAGTGCCCTCGGGTCGTCCGCTGACACTGCGTTCGAAGATCCGGGAGACCAGATCCGGCGGCACCCCCTTGCCTTCGTCCTGGACCTCGATCACGACCGAACGCGCGTTCTGTGATGTCCGGATCGTGACCGTGCCGCCGCCGTGCATCAGCGCGTTGTCCAGTAGCGTGGCCAGGACCTGGGCGAGCCCGCCCGGCGTGAAGTGGGCGTGCAGGCCGCGGACGCCGACCACCGCGAGCTTGCGTCTGGCCCGCCGGAACGCGGGCTCCCACTCTACGACCTGCTGCCGCACCACCTCGTCGATCCCGGCCAGCGCCGCCGAAGGCGCCCGGCGAGCCGCGCTGAGCAGCTCATTCACCACGCTGGCGAGGCGCTCCGCCTGGGCCAGCGCGGCGCTGCCTTCCTCCCGGACCACCTCCGGATCGTCGGCGGCCGCGATCATCTCCTCCAGCCGCATCGACAGCGCGGTGAGCGGGGTCCGCAGCTGGTGCGAGACGTCCACCGCCAGCTCGCGGTCGGCGGACAGCAGGCTGCTCAGCCGCCGGGCCGAGCTGTCGAGCCCGTCCGCGACCTGGTCCAGGTCCGCCACGCCGTAGCGCCGTCCGAGCGGGCGGGGATCCCCGGCGCCCAGCCGGCCAGCCGCCTCGGCCAGTTCCTCGACCGGCCGGGCCAGCCACCGGGACAGTATCCGGGCGAGCCACGCGGCAAGCACCAGCGCGACCGTCATGACCGCCCCGATCACCGCGACCGTGCCGCCATTGCGGCCGCCGTTCCATATAATCGCGGGAATCCCGACGACCAGCTCAGCAATTACCGCGACCGCGGTAATGGCGCCCCAGAGTCTGCTCCGCACGGGTCAGTCGCCGCGTTCGAAGCGGAACCCCACACCGCGGATCGTCGTGATATAGCGCGGATTGTGGGCATCATCGCCGAGCTTGCGGCGCAGCCATGAAATGTGCATGTCCAGGGTTTTGGTGGACGTCCACCATTTCGCGTCCCACACCTCGGCCATGATCTGCTCCCGGGTGACCACCTTGCCGGCGTCCCGCACCAGCAGCCAGAGCAGGTCGAACTCCTTGGTCGTCAGGTCGAGCTCGGTGTCGCCGTGCCACGCGCGGCGGGCCTCCGGGTCGATCCTGATCCCCCGGACCGCGGGGCTCTCACTGGTGCCGCGGCGCAGCAGGGCACGCACCCTGGCCAGCAGCTCGGCCAGCCGGAACGGCTTGGTGACGTAGTCATCGGCGCCGGCGTCCAGGCCCACGACGGTGTCCACCTCGTCGGCGCGGGCGGTCAGGATCAGCACGGGCACGGCATGTCCTTCGGCCCGCACGCGGCGGCACACCTCCAGGCCGTCCAGTTCGGGCAGCCCGATGTCGAGCAGGATCAGGTCGGCCCCCTCGCCGAGCGCGCGGTCCAGGGTGCTGGGGCCGTCCGCCGTAACGTCTACCTCATAGCCTTCCCGGCGCAGCGCGCGAGAGAGTGGTTCGGCGATCGAGAGATCGTCCTCAGCGAGCAGCACCCTGGTCATACACCCAATAGTAAAACCACGGTAAAGCCCTGTGTAATTTAAGCTACGCTGGGCTGATGCTGTGGCGGCGCCGGGGCTGATGACGATCCCTCCCCCGCGCCACGCCGAACCGCTTGATCAGCTCGCTCCGCAGGTCCTCCGGCTCGACGATCTCATCCACGACCAGCTCCGACGCCAGCCGCAGCAGATCGATGTCCTGCTCGTACTCCTTGCGCAGCTTGTCGGTCTCGGCCTTGCGCGCACCGGGGTCGGCGATCGCGTCCAGTTTGTTGGCATAGACGGCGTTCACCGCGGCCTCGGCGCCCATCACCGCGATCTTGGCGGTGGGCAGCGCCAGCGTCGCGTCCGGCTCGAATCCCGGCCCGGCCATGGCATAAAGTCCGGCCCCGTAAGCCTTGCGCACGACCACGCAGATCTTCGGCACGGTCGCGTCGGCCATGGCGGCGATCATCTTGGCGCCGTGCCTGATGATCCCCTGCCGTTCGACCGCGGTGCCGACCATGAAGCCCGGCACGTCGGCCAGGAACAGCAGCGGGATGTTAAATGCGTCACACACCTGCATGAACCGGGCGGCCTTGTCCGCCGAGTCCACGAACAGCACGCCGCCCTTGTGCATGGGGTTGTTGGCCACCACGCCGATCACGTGCCCGTCCAGCCGCGCGAACCCGGTCACCACCTCCCTGGCCCACAGCGCGTGGATCTCGAACAGCGACTCCTCATCCACCAGGCCCCGGATGTAGCGCCGCATGTCGAAGGCCTGGCGCTCACTTTCCGGCACCAGCGCCCGCAGGTCAATTTTTTCGGCGGGGGGAACCGTCCCCCCGCGCCCCCGCGGCTTAGGCTCCGTACCACGAACGGACGGTGGTTCCCCCTCCCAGTTCTGCGGCAGGTAGCCCAGGTAGGCCTTGACGGCGGCTATCGCGTCCGGTTCGTCTTTGGCCAGGTAGTGACCGCTGCCGGACACCGTGCAGTGCAGCCGCGCGCCGCCCATGTCCTCCAGCGTGGTCTTCTCGCTGACCACCATCTCGACCATGCGGGGGCTGCCCAGGTACATGGAGGCGTTGCCTTCGACCATCGCGGTGAAGTCACAAAAGGCCGGGATGTAGGCGCCGCCCGCCGCCGACGGCCCGAACAGGGCACAGACCTGGGGGATCGAGCCGGATGCCCGGATCTGGGTGCGGAAAATGCGGCCCGCGCCGCGGCGGCCGGGAAACATCTCGACCTGGTCGGTGATGCGCGCGCCGGCCGAGTCGACCAGGTAGATCATCGGGATGCCCGTGTCATATGCCTTCTCGATGATCCGGATGATCTTCTCCACGGTCCGGGCGCCCCACGAGCCCGCCTTGACGGTGGAGTCGTTGGCCATCACCGCGACCGGGCGGCCGTCGATGGCGCCTGTCCCGGTGACGACCCCGTCAGCCGGCAGGCCGTCGGCCAGGGCGTTGGCGTAGCGCCCGTCCTCGGTGAACGTGCCATCGTCGAGGAGAATGGCTATCCGCTCGCGCGCGAACAACTTCCCCTTGGCCGCCGCGGCTTCGTGGTACTTGGGCGCTCCGCCCCGCTCAATGGATTCGCGGATCTTGGCCATGTCGGTCATGCGGGAATCGTCCTTGTCCTCGGGCCGGCGCGGAGGACCTGGGATGGCAGCGTGCGGCCGATGATGCGCTCGGCATCGGCGGCCGCGTCGATCATCGCTTCCAGGTCGATCCCGGTGTCGACGCCCATGTCCTCGACCATGTGGACCAGTTCCTCGGTGGCGATGTTGCCGGTCGCGCCGGGCGCATAGGGGCAGCCGCCCAGCCCGCCGACCGAGGCGTCGAAGTCGCTGACGCCGAGTTCCAGCGCGGCGAGCACGTTCGCCAGCCCGGTGCCGCGGGTGTTGTGGAAGTGCAGGTTCAGGTTCTGTTCCGGGTACTTTGCGCGGAAGGCACCGACCAGGGCCCGCACCCGGGCCGGCGTCGCCATCCCCGTCGTGTCGCCAAAGGACGTGGAGTCGGCGCCATCGGTTATCGCGCGGCCGACCACCGACACCGTCCGCTCGACGGGGACGTCTCCCTCGTACGGGCAGCCCCACGCGGTGGACACGATGACCTGGACCGTCGCGTCGCGTTCGTGCGCCATCGCGATGATCTCCGCGATCTCGTCCAATGATTGCCCGGTGGAGCGATTGACGTTCTTCCTGTTGTGCGTCTCCGAAGCGGAGACGACCGCCTCGAGCTCGGTGAACCCCGCGTCCATGGCGCGGATGGCGCCGCGCAGGTTCGGCACCAGCGCCGAGTAGCGGATATCCGGCGCCTTCGCGGCTCGCTTCCACACCTCGTCCGCGTCGGCCATCTGGGGTATCGCGTCCGGCCGGACGAACGAGACGGCTTCGATCCGTTTGACCCCGGTGACCGACAGCCGGTCGAGCAGCGCCACCTTGGCGTCGGTAGGTACCGGATCCTCGTTCTGCAGCCCGTCGCGGGGCCCGACCTCGCGCAGCGAGATCTTCTGCGGTAGATCCATGTGTCCAGACTAAGGTTTTACTCGCCGGGTCAGGGCTGGTACCGCTGCTGGCGCTCCAGGCGCCGCTGTTCGTCCTCGACCAGCCGGAAGAGCGTGGTCTGCACGGACTCGACGTGCGGGATGTCATTGAGAAGGATCTGGCCGTGCTCGCCGGCCGACTCGACCACCAGCCGGCCGCTGCCCAGCAGCCGGTCGAGCAGCCCCTTGGCGAACGACACGTCGTTGACCCTGGCCAGCGGGATGTCCCGGCCCTGCCGGGTGATGATCCCCGCCCGCATGCGCAGCCGCCGGGTGGTGAGCTCGTAGGTGGTGGTCCGCCAGCGAAGTACCGGCACCATCAGCCACACCATCAGGGCCAGGATCGCCACCGCGGCCAGCACCAGCCGGAAGACCGCCGCGTATCGTCCTGACGGGATCGCCACCACCGCCACCAGCGCGGCCGCCACCACGACCACCGCGATCAGCATCGGTTTGATCAGCGTCTTCCAGTGCGGATGCAGCAGCACGACGGGCTGTTCATCGTCGGCGTATGAAGCATCTTGGCCCATACCGCAAATCGTCCCACGGTTTGGCGGCGGGTCGATCATGGCACAATTCCGCTGGTGGAGTTGCTACGTCGGCACTGGGTACGTCGGCACTGGGTACGTCGGCACTGGGTATTCGCTATCGCGCTGGCCGCCGCCATAACGATGCGGATATTCGTCATGCTGGCGTTCCGGCCGGTCATGTGGTTCGGCGGCGACTCCGCCTCCTACCTCGCGACGGGGCTACGGCTTATCCCCGACCCCAGCCGGGTCGGCGGTTACGGATTCATGCTGTGGGCGCTGCGGCCGCTGCACAGCTTCGTGGCCGTCGCGGCCGTCCAGCACGCGATGGGCCTGGCGATCGGCGTGCTGATCTACTTGCTGGCCCACCGGTACCGGGTGCCGGGCTGGGCGGCCACGCTGGCAGCCCTCCCGGTGCTCTTCGACGCCTATGAGCTCCAGCTCGAATCCGATGTGCTGCCCGACGTCGCGTTCGCCTTCCTTGTCATGGTGGCGCTGTACCTACTGCTGCGTTCCGCGGTTGAACGCCGTCTGGCTGACGTAGCGGTCGCCGGACTCGCGCTCGGGCTGTCGGCGATCCTGTGGCCGGTCGGACTGGTGCTGCTCCTGGTCCTCTTGGTGGCACTGGTCGCTGGAGTGCTCAGGAAGCGGGTCGGCTGGCTGGCCGTGGCGGCCGCCCTGGGGTGCGGGATCGTACCCGTGCTGGGCTACGCCGCGTGGTTCGACGCGCATCAGCACCAGTTCAGCCTCACCCGCAGCGATGGTGTCTTCCTGTGGTCGCGGACCATGTCGTTCGCTGACTGCGCGGTGATAAAACCTCCATCTGACGAACGGCGGTTGTGTCCCCCGCCGGGACCGCGCATCGCCGCCTCGCTGTACATCTGGGACGGCGACTCTCCCCTGCTGCGGATGCCCGGCGGCCGGTTCTCGGCGCGGACCAACTCGCTCGCGATGGACTTCGCGCTCCGGGCCATCACCGCTCAGCCGGGTGGATACGCCGCCGCGGTCGCGCACGACTTGGCCTTGAGCTTCTACTGGAACCGGCCGGTGCATCCGGACCCGGGCATCGTGGACCGGTATCAGTTTTCTTTTGCGGCCACGGCCTGGGTACCGGCCAGCATGAGCACTCCCGGCGGCGGAACCGTGGCCCGCGACCAGGTCCGGTACGCCGGTCAGCCGGCCGCCACCCGGGTCGTGGAGCCGTTCGCGTCGTGGCTGGTCAGCTATCAGAGGTGGGGGTACCTGCGCGGGACGCTGCTCGGCGTCATCCTCCTCGGCGGCCTCGCCGTGATGATCGTGAGGCGCAAGGGCTCCGGCTCGTCAGCGGGCGCCCTCCCATGGGCGTTCGCGGTCACCATCCTGGTCGTCCCGCCGCTGATCGCCGACTTCGACCTGCGCTACCTGGTCCCCGCGGTGCCGGTGGCCTGCCTCGCCGCGGTGCTGTCCTTCGGTAAGCGGACGTGGACGACGTCACCGGCGGCCACCGCGACGACGGCGCGTCCAGCCTTGACGGCACCCGCCGAAGACACCAGGACGACAAGCCTGCCGTCCGAGTCCACGTCGACCGCCTCGCCGGACAGTACCTGACCGCCAGGCCGCTCGACCCGGACCTGCCGGCCGAGCGTCTCGCAGAGCGACTTGTATTCCGTCCTCAGCTCGGTCGTCTTACCACGGGCCCGTCGCCAGGCTTGGTACCTGCGCTCGAAGGCCAGCAGTATCCCGGTCAGCAAAGGTTCCCGGTCCAGCAGGGTCGAACCCTGGATCCGCAGCGACGTGGCTGGCAGCCCGCCCGGGCCGGGCGGCGGAAGCTCGTCCGGGCCGGAGGAAACATTCAGCCCGATGCCGACCACCACCGCGTCGCCGGTGACCTCGGCGAGGATGCCGGCCAGCTTACGTTCCTCGATGAGCACGTCGTTGGGCCACTTGAGGGTGGCGTTGATCCCGGTCGCGCCGCGGACCGCGGCGACGACCGCGACGCCCGTCAGCAGCGGGAGCCAGCCCTGCCGCGGAACCGGCACCGTGGCCGGGCGGAGCAGCATGGAGAAGGTGAGTGCGGCGCGCGGCGGCGAGACCCACGAACGCCCCATCCGCCCCCGGCCGGCCGTCTGTTCCTCGGCGACCAGCACCAGTCCTTCGGGCGCACCCTGCCGTGCCCGCGCCAGCAGATCGGCGTTGGTCGAGGGGGTGCGCTGTACCAATTCGATTTCGCGCCACATGCCGTCGGTGGGCACGGCGCTGACATCCAGGGCTTTCCGCTCGATGGGAGCGGCCTGGTCTGGGGTAACGTCTCCGGGTTTCATCTCAACCCACTATTGTGCAGGTGCCGGGTAGAAAAATGTGGCAGGCGCCGGAGAGGGAGTGTCGTTTGACAGGTCTGCAGACCGGCCAGCGCGGCGCCCCGTCTGGGTCGCACTTCCAGCTGTGGCCGCCGCAGGTCTCGTGGGACTTGGGCGCCGCTGGCGCGCGGGCCCGCGTGGCCGCCGCGAGCCTGACCCCGGCCGCCCTGTGGCGCAACCACCGGCTGTTCACGATCACCGCCCTGGTTTCGGTCCTGCCTCGCTTCGTCGCGGCCATGGGCTTCAAGCCCGCCCTGTTCATCCAGGATTCCTTCTCGTACATGGGCGAGGGAACCCATCTCAGCCTGGGACAACTCCGTCCGGCCGGATATCCGATCCTCCTGCGCTTCCTGGAGCCGTTCCACAGCCTGCTGCTCGTCACCACCCTGCAGCACATCATGGGCCTGGCCATCGGCGCGATCGTCTACGGCGTGCTGCGCACGCGCGGGTTGCCGGCCTGGGGAGCCACGCTGGCTACCGTGCCAACGCTGTTCGACTCGCGGCAGATCTGGCTGGAGTCCTCGATCCTGCCCGACACGCTGTTCACGCTCGTGCTCCTGATCGCTGTCGCCATCCTCATTGTCCGGCGCAAGCCGGCGATCTGGGAGGCGGTTCTCGTCGGGCTGCTGGTGGCCTACGCCTCGGTGATCCGCGGCAACGGAGCGCCGGCGTTCGTGGTCATCTTCGCCTTCCTGCTGATCCGCCGGGTGGGCTGGCGGGTGATCACCGCCTGCGTGGCGGCGTTCGCGGTTCCGCTGCTTGGTTACATGACGTGGTTCCATGCCGCATACGGACAGTTCAACATCACCAACAGCACCGGGATGTTCCTGTGGTCGCGGACCATGTCGTTCGCGAACTGCGCCATCATCAAGCCGCCCGCCGACCTGCGGCCGCTGTGCCCGGAGAACCAGCCTGGCCACCCGACGGGTCCGGCGCCCGCCTGGTCCGTCAACGCGGTGCTGGACGCGCGCAGCCCGGCCGCTTACCTCTGGGATCCCGGCGCGTGGTACCTGCACGACGCCCACCCCGGCATCAACGCCTACAACAACCACCTGGCAACGCAGTTCGCCGAGCGGGCCATCCTCGCCCAGCCGCTCGACTACCTGAAGACGGTCGGCGAGGGCGTGATGGTGACCTTCCTCGGCACCGACCGGTCTCAAAGCTACCTGTCGGACCACTTCACGGTAGCGCCGCATGTGACCACGCTCGCGCCGTACATGAAGCACGACGAGAAGAACTACGCGCACACCACGCAGAACACGCATGTGCACCAGCCGTGGGCTTACCTCATGTTCTGGTATCAGCTGCCGGTATGGTTCCCCGGCGTCGTCTTCCTGGGCGTGTTCCTCGCCGGGCTGGGCTGGCTCATCAGGCGCTGGCGGACCTGGGGGGTATACGCGGCGCTCGCCTGGGGGATCGCCTTCGTCAACCTGGTCGTGCCGATCGCCGCCCACGAACTCGACTACCGCTACGCACTCTCCGCCGTCCCCTTCGCCTGCCTGGCCCTGGCCCTATCCCTGAACCGCACCCCCGCCCCCGCCCCCGCCCCCGCCTACCCCGCGCCTCCCCCCGCCGCCAGCTAACCCGCCCCCGCGCCCGCCCCGCGCCCGACCCGCCTCGCGGCCGCCCACCCTGCAGCCGACCCGCCCCGCGCCCGCCCCATCCCGCGGCC
>JAFARZ010000238.1 GCA_019245115.1 Streptosporangiaceae bacterium
GGATCTCCTCACCACGAGGCGGATATGGCACCGCCGATGCTTCTACGTCTCACTCAAGCCCGGATAGCCCCCACATCACGGCAGGGCTCCACCACACCCCGCCAGCCTCCACCACACCCACCCCAAAAGTGCGAAACACCAGTGGAGAAAATGGCGCCGGAAACCGACTGCTTTTCTTCCGTGGGGCTCTTTGTTTCCACGAGCTGGCGGATTCCGGGCGCGTGTCCCGCCCCCACTGGTCCCATGTGTCCCACCCGCCTCCGCGTTCGCCGGTTTGTTCCGCCTCGCCTCTTACCCGCGCACCCGACATTTTCGGATTCGCTGCTGGCGGGGGACAAGCTGGGAATGACGATCGAGCCGGCCGGAGGAACCGCGCAGCCAACCACCACGCCGGTGCTCGCGCTGTCGCTGCCGGCCTAGTGTCCTGCGTCTGTCTACGTTTGCCCGGTTGGTATGCGGTGAGCCTGCTGAACCGCGGGAGCTGATGCTGGCAACACTGGCGTCGTGTGCCGCCAGCCCGCCGATGGCCGGCCCAGTGCCCTGAGTCTGACTACGATTTCCTGAGCCGAAAGTTTTTTCGGCTCAGGAAACTGGCCTCAAAGACACGGCACGCCTCCGGCAGGCCCCGCACCGCATCGACGAGGCCAGCCCAGGAACGAGGCCAGCCCCAGGAACGGCGCCCCCAGGCAAAGCTCGAGCCGATGCGCCAGTTCTGTTCAGCCGGGCCATTCGCAGGTGGTGACCTGACCGCCGGTGATGGTCGCCCTGCCCGCCCATCGCTGATCGTCGCGCCAGATGACGTACTCACCGGCAGGAAGGCATGGGTACACCGCCGCATACACCGTGCCCGTCATGGTGTCGCGCCGACGCACCCGCGCGTGCGTCCGGCGGACCTGACCGCTCCCGGCCTGACCGGACGGACTGATCTCGATCTCATGGCCGTCCATGCTGGCGGGCGTGTAGAGGACGAGCACGCCGATACCGGCGCCGAGGTCGAGTACGACGGTCCCGGCGCCGGACGGCCCTGCGATTGGTTCGGTCATGAGGGGTTGTCGAATCCGCTGTACGGAGTTCCGAGGTACGGGAACTGCGGCAGGTACGCTGAGCTGACGCTGGCGGGCGTAAGCCCGTCGGTGAGCTTGGCCGCGGCCGCGTCAGGGATGAACGACTTGTCCACCAGCGGGTACGTTACGCCGGCCAGCGCCCTCAGCTCGATCGCGACCACGTCGTCGGTGGGGCGGCGGCCGTTCGGGAACCCGGCCAGGTCTCCGCCGAGCAGGCCATAGATGCTCTGCCTGGTCTGCGGCGTGGCGGGGATGCTCGTGTTCAGGCGGAGCATGTCCGCGAGGACCGAGCCGGTGAAGTTGTCGAACCCGGCGATCAGGCCGGCCGGGATACCGGTGAGCAGGATCGCCTCCAGGTCGGCCCGCGGCTTGGCCGACTTGACCAGCGCATCCAGGTTAGGGAACACGCCCGGATACAGCGCGGGCAACAGCGCGGCGAGACCAGGCTGGGTGACATAGCCGGCGAACAGCTTGTCGTCCGACGGCGGCCGGGAGTTCCACAGATCCTTCTTGCCGAGCGGGATCAGGACCTCGTTGACCAGCGGGTTGCCCAGGCGCGACACCTGCCGGAACGGCCCGCTGTTTATATCCTCCCCGGCGTCGGCGTCCCACAACCGGACCCGCTGCCGGCTCGCCGTGGTCCATACGCCGATGCTGGGATGGCCGTTCCTGGTCAGCCGGCTGATCGGCACCTGAATAGCGATCGAATGAACGTTGAGATGGTTGGTGGCGTTTACTCCGGGCGCGGGCCCGGTGAAGACATTCAGGCCGTACTGAGCATGCAGGTTCTCGAACGGGCGCAGATCGCCCAGGTCGAAGATCGCGCCTAGGTCGACGTAGAACCCCTCGGCTCGCTGACCGGCGAACACCGTGATGCCGCCGCCGAGAACATGCACCGCCGCCTCGGCCAGGCTGGCGTAGTCCGGAGTGGACAGCGGGCCGATGTTGCACGGCGGGCAGGCCAGGCCGGCGCCGATCTGGCTGGCTCCCTGGCCGGTCACCTCGGTGACGCGATAGGACTGGCGGCGATTCCAGTTCGGGCTGCCCAGCGACTCGATCGGGCCGACGTTGTAGAGGAAGGTGGCCGGGTCGGCGACCTGCGTGCTGAACCTGAACTGGTAGCTGATGTCCGCCCGGCCGTCCCCGTCGTTGTCGACGTGGATCTCATACAGCACGTCGTCGCCGAACTCGTAGAAATTGGGACCGCCCGCCGGGCCCTGCAGCGGGATGTAGTTGGCGATCAGGGTGACCGAGCCTGGCCGGTCCGGGCTGACGAACGCGTACACGTCGGTGCTGTCGGCCACCGGATCCTTGGAGATCTCCGGTGCTTCGCGGTGCGATGACATTCGTTCCCCCTTCCCGGTTAGCTGATCGCCCTGGCGATGCGGATGGCGAGGTCGCGGTCACGCAGCCTGGCCTGGCTGGTCCCGGCGAACACCTCGATGTCCCCGGATGCGGCGTCGCGGACGTGCACGATGATCGGGCTGGCTGCTGACGCGGCCGTCGTCGCCTCGAAAGCGCTGGTTCCAAGCGCGGTGACCGCGAGTCCGGCTGCTCCGGCTCCGGCGGCCCGCCGCAGTACAGAGCGCCGGGACAGCGCTGATCGCGGCTCTGGGTCCGGTGTTGGCATTGACGATCCCCTCTATGGCGTGTTCACTGAGTCGCGCGCGCTGACTCCCCTGTCATGCGCTTGTTCGCGGCGGACCGCCGAGTGGATGGGTCACCCACCGAAAATTTATGAAAACGTCAGTCCGGCGGGTACACCTCGTCGACGGCCAGGTCGATGAGGGCGGCGGCCGCCCGCCCGAACTTCCTCTTAAACCGGCCAACGTGCTCGTCGCGCGTGTCCGCGTAGGCGTGATGAAGCACGATCTCTGCCCGGTCGAGCGCGTCCCATGCGGTCTGCACGAACTCGCGCACCGCCTCACGCCAGGTCTCGGCATCCTGAATCACCCACCAAAGATGGCAGGCCGGAACTACGGTACGGAAGCAGTACAACGCGTACGGCCAAGATGTCCCAGTCCGACGTAGCCCTGTAGGAGTTACAAATGGCGTTAAGAACCGCACGGCGACGCACCCCGAAAACTCCGAGTGAGACCGCCGCGACCAGATATGCCTCCGAACAGAAGGCATGGCGCGAACACCTGGGCCTGGATCAGAAAGCGTTCGCCCGGGCTCTCGGTTTCAGCCAGTCGCTGGTGGAATCGGTCGAGCAGTGCAAGCGGACGCCAACCGTGCCGTACGCCGAGCGATGCGATGAGGTGACCAAAGCACCGGGCACGTTTGTGCGCTGGCAGGCGCAGATCGTCGAGGCGTCGTATCCGTCGTTCTTCGCCCCGGTCGTGGAATTCGAGCGCGATGCCGTGCGCATCCATGGCTGGGAAATAGGCGCCGTGCCGGGCTTGCTGCAAACCGAAGGCTATACAAGATCTATAGTGCGGGCTGGCCGTCCTGCCTACACTGAAACCGCCGTCGCCCGTACTGTCTCCGCTCGAACTGAACGGCAGGGGATCCTCCTCCAGAACCCTCCTCCGATGCTGTGGTATGTGATTCACGAGGGCGTGCTCCGGCACCGTATCGGCGGCGTCGACATCATGGCCGAACAACTCGACCAGCTCATCGAGTTGGCCGCCCGGCCGAGCATCGTGATACAGATCCTGCCGTTCACGGCCGAAGACCACGCCGGGGCCGAAGGTCCCATAACTGTCTACGATCTCAACGAAAATAGGTCGGTCGGCTATGCCGAATGCAACGGCGGCGGACGGATCATAGAGACGGACGACGAGGTCGCTGACCTGCTGATGATGGTGAACCTGCTCCGCGCGTCATCATTGCCGGTCCGCGAGTCAGCCGCCTTGATGCGCGAGATCAGGAGTGAGATGCGATGAGCGACACCTTGACGTGGCGGAAGTCCAGCTACTCGGGCGCTTCCGGAGGCAACTGCGTGCAGGTCGCGACCCCCCCAGGCGCGATAGCCCTCCGCGACTCCAACCACCCCACCGGCCCCGTCCTCCACTTCACCCCCAACGAGTGGCAAGCCTTCCTGGCGAGCATCCGCGCCTAAACACGGATTACATGGCTGCCCGCGCCCAGCACCTCGCCACCATGGACTTGCTGTCCGCGAGTAACGTACACGCTGAGCCCTGTCACACCCCGCAGTGGCGTGAGATCGACAGGAACGTCGTAGTTGAGGTGAAGAGTTCGGAGCCCTGATAGCCGCCGGACGATGGCTAGCGTCCTGTGAGATGGAGAGGATACGCTCAAGGTCCTGAGCTCTTTGAGAGTGGCGAGTGGCTCAAGGTCCGTTACGCGAGGGCTCCGCACGAGCATGAACGATCGCATGGTCGCCGCCCAGCGGTCGATACCCTGTATCGAGCGGAGTTTATGACAGTCCACCAGTCGGAGCGCTTCGAGCCCGGCAACATCCAACAAGGCTGTTAGGTCCTCAAGAGTCCCCTTTCTTACATCGAGGAGCTTCAGCGGGTATGGCGGGAAGAACTGGGGTAGCCCGGCAACCACTGTGAGGTTATAGACGGAGATTTCTTCCAGCTTCGGGCAGTCACGCACTGCCTCGATGTTGGTCACCCTGTCGGCCCAGAAGGAAAGGCGGCGCAGATTAGGGAGAGTGACCAGCGGGCCGAGGTCGACCATGCCGACTTCTCGAAGGAGGACATCTTCTAGTCTGGGATGACCGGTAAGCGGGCGGAGGTCGCGTAGCTTTGGGTCCGTTATCAGGTTCAATGTGCGGACATCAGACACATAGCGGAGGACGGTCAAGTCGCCGTCTCCATCTTTGAATTCGAGAACGAGGTTTGTAAGACCCTTGATGTGGCGCAGTCCCGGCAGCAGGGCCGGATCCTCTATCCTGAACGACTCGCGGTGTGGCGATCCGGATATTACGATCCGGGCATAGTCCTCGGGGTCGAACAGCGGCCAGGCTCGCATGAGCTCATCGGCTACAGAATGCGTGTCGATCTTGGCGCATGACGCGACGATCCTTAGAGCAGTTGGTCCGCTGATCAGGCTGGCGGCACGCATCGTAGCGACCGCCTGTCGGGCGTTGAGGATCGGACGTCCGGCCAGCAGGTCGAGCAGCGGTTCGCCAAGCCGAGCCAAGACTTCGGCCTGGCGGATGTTCTTTGGGGGCAACAGGGATTCGGCCACGTCCTGGATCCGGGCGTGAAGTCCCGGGTCGAGCTGCGGCGAGGTCTCCAGGCAAGCGACAGCTAGGGTCTGTAGAACCTCGCGCTTCTTCGGGTCTTCGTCCGCTCGGGCGAGCAGGCTGCGAAGTAGTTCGTCGCGCTGTCGAGGCTGAGCGTGGCCCGCAGCCATGATGACGACCTCGCGCCACTGGTCGTCGTGCCCGTTCCGGATCAGCTCGCCGATCTGGTCGTCGTCGACGGCAGCGTGGGCCGCCAGGTACTCCTGGAATGTACGGTGCACAAAGTCGATGCGTCCGGCCACGGGCTCCCGGATCAGGCCACTGCGGACGATGAGGCCGTCCAGCACGGCAGGGGCACGATTCGCGTCGGCCTTTGGCATGGAGGCCAGCCGTTGCCTGATCCACTCGGTCGCCCGGTCCTTCGGCGCGTCCGACCAGCCGTTGCGGATCAGGCGGTAGGCCAGGTCTTCAAGCAGCAGCATCTTGCTCGTCTTGGACAACATCGGATCGCCTCGGGCGATCTGACGCTCGACGTCGCGCCGCTCCAGCATCATGTCGAGCGCGATCGCATACAGTTCCATCCGCTCATCGGGCAGTTGTGTGCGCCGGTCGAGGTTCAGCGCACACAACAGCGCGCACAACAGCGGGTTAGTCGCGAGCAGCCGCAGGTGCCGCCGCAAAAAAAGGGCGTCGAGCAGCTTCCGCTCGCAGGTCGCCAGTTCGTCCCGTCGTTCCGCATCGGCCGACTCATCGCGGAACGCGGCGTGCCAGTGTCGCAGGAACTCTCGGATATCCGGCCAGGTCATCGGCTCAACCTCGGCCGCGTCGAAGCCTTGTCCTTCCAGCCAATTGCTGTCAGCGGCGCCCGGCCGCGACGTGATCACGTACCTGGAGCTGGGAAAGGTATCCACCAGGTAGACGAGCCAGTCCCGGGCCGGGCGGCGCTGTGCCTCAGGTAGTTCGTCCACGCCGTCCACCAGGATCAGCGCTCGGCCACTCCTGAGCAGCCCGTGCACCGACCTGGCGGGCATCTCGGCGGCAATGTGGCGCCCGACCTCGTTGACGAACTCTTCTGGTGCGGGAAGATCCCGGTTGGCATAGCGTCGCAGCCGGACCAGGAATGGCACGGTGTCGTTCCAGTTCAGCCACTGGGGAGGGAAATCACGCCGCGCAGCGCGGACGGCCAGCCACTGCAGCATCGTGGTCTTCCCGGAGCCCGCCTCGCCGCGCAGGAAGAGTCTGGATGTCCTGGCCAGCACGTCGTCGATCCGCAAAGTGCCAGTCGGCTGATCCAATCGGGTACCCGGAAATCCCGCGTCACGTGCCCGCAAGCCGCCGCTGGTGACTCCGAGCGAGATGTACGCCGTGCTCAGCGGATACCCGCGAACCGACTCGGAGACCGTCACGCCGAACAGTTCCAGGCGGTCGAGCTGGTTGATTACCTGGCGTCGGTAGTTGGCGGCAAAATCCGCTTCCGCGTCGGACGAAGGCATCCGGTCGAGGACCTCGGTCACTCGCTGGATGATCACCGACTGGCGGCGCAGGATCTCGGCGAAGGCACCCGCGCTGAACCGCGGCAGCGTGGTGGTCAGCTCCACGACGTAGGCGCAGCACTCGGTCAGCAGCCGGTGGTACAGCGCGGTGCCCGCCTCGGGCAGATCCCGCGTCGCGCCACGGGCACCAGCCAGGATCTTGCGCCGCAGGTACAGCGGATCCAGGTCGCCCTCGAAGATGTCCGCGTCGGTGAACCGGGCCTCCCGCAGCGTATCGCCCACCGCGAGCACGGCCGCGGTCCACTCGTTGTCCGGCATCCCGGCGAACTCATGCTGCCGGAGCACGCCGAGCTTCTTCGACACCGGGACCTCGAGGTCCTCGAACAGCCGACGGGCATGGCGCTGGTCCAGCTCACCGGAAACCCTCGCCCTGACCGCGTCGACCACCTCGGTACTGGCATCAGACGCGAACTCGTCGTCCTTCAGCCAGACCTTGCACGCCACCTTGACCACGGCGGCGGCCAGTCCTAACAACAGATCAGCCATGCGACGATCGTAGCGACCAACGCGCTGGGATCCACCCGTTGGCGCGACGCTTAAACCTCTGATAGCTCGGCGAAGGAGAGCCAGTCGCCTGCGTGCTGTTCCAGCCAGTCCCTCGCGCGCTCACTGGCGTAGATGTGCCGCGAGTGCACCGGGTCGCGGACCAGGTCGGCTTCGGTAGCTTCGCCGAGGCTTGGCAGCAGTACCTCCCACAACGGCCCGATCTGCAAGGCCAGTTCGCGGTCGTGCGGGCGCTCGAGAATGTAAGCCTCGGGTTCACCGCCGGCCGGGTACTCCTGCGGGCGGTCGGCGGTCCAGTCCCACCGCTCCCAGCTCAACCGGACGATCCGGGTCTTCTCCACCGCGCGGAAGGCGAGGCCGTCCATCGAGGACTCTTCCGAGGCGACGCGGAGTGCGTCGGTGACCAGCAGGTCGCCGAATCCGGCCAGGGTGATCGGCGGAACGAACGGCCCTGTCCGCTCCAGTCGCAGCAGACCCTCCCGGGTACGCGGCCTGCGCGTCGTCATCCCGGACAGCAGAATGTCCCCGTAATCACCCCATGGCGGCTTCACCCAGTGCAACCTGTACCAGTGCTGGGATGTTTCCATTCGGCTCCGTCTAGCGGTTCCTAAGTTATTGCAAACACATTTCATAACTGTATCCGGCGACTCCACGGGATCACTCCGCGAGCACCGCATCACTCAGGACAGCACGCGGTACCGTGCTGTCCTGCTGCCGGGCCGAGTGGGTTATGGGCGATCACCCTTCTCCTGTGACCAGGTTGATCACCGCCCCCGCGGTACCACCCAGACAGAGTCCTTGTGTATCTAAGCTTTACTCGGGGCGCTAGCATGGCGTTAGCATTTGATCATCACCGGACGCCGGGACGCGTTCTACGGATGGCGAGAGCCTATGGCAGCGGAAATAGAGTTTTGCGTGCTCGGGTCGCTCGTCGTGCGTCACGGCGGGGTGGAAGTGCCGCTGTCGTCGCGGAAGCAGCGGGCGGTGCTGGCAGCCCTGCTGCTGAACGCCGGGCGGCTGGTCTCGCTCGATGAGCTGGCCGAAGTGCTGTGGGGGAGCAGCCCGCCACCCTCGGCTCGGGTGACCATCCAGAATTACGTGATGCGCTTGCGGAAGGCGCTGGGGGACACGGCCGGCTCCCGGATCAGCACTCAGCCGCGCGGTTACCTCATTCAGGTTGACCCCAGCGAACTGGACGTATCCCGGTTCGACGCACATCTCGTCGCCGCGCGGGCGGCGGGCCGGAACAGCGACTGGGGCGCGGCCGCCGCGCAAGCCAGGGCCGGGCTGGCGCTGTGGCGCGGGGATCCGCTGGTCGACGTGGAGTCCGAGTCGCTGGTGGTCCGGAAGGTCCCGCAACTGGAAGAGCTGCGGCTGCAGATGCTCCAGACACGCATCGATGCCGACCTGCATCTTGGCCGGCACGCGGAGGTAATTACCGAGCTGCGCCAGCTGACCGAGGCCCACCCGTTGCGCGAGCACCTGCATGGCCTGCTGATGCTTGCCCTTTACCGAGATGGGCGGCAGGCCGAGGCTCTCGCTGTTTACCGGCGGGCCCGGCAGATCCTCGTCGACGAGCTGGGCACTGAACCGGGCAGCGGGCTCCAGACTCTGCACCAGCAGATGCTCAACGCCGATCAGATCCTCGACGCGGCGGCACCCGGAACGCCCGGGGCGAACGGAACGAACAGAACGAACGAAACGAACGGGACGAACCCAGCGAACGGTACGAACACGGCGCACGGAGCGACGGTAGCCGTGCCGCGGGAACTGCCGACAGGGGTGCGGACTTTCACCGGGCGCTCGGCGGAAGTCGGCAAGCTCACCAGGCTGCTGGACGATTTTGACGAAGGAGTCGCTGGAACGCTGGTGATAAGCGCGATCGGCGGAGCGGCCGGAGTGGGCAAGACCGCGCTGGCGGTCCACTGGGCACACCGGATCGCTGATCGCTTCCCCGACGGTCAGCTGTATGTGAACCTGCGCGGTTATGATCCGGCTGACCCGATGCCGGCCGCCGATGCGCTGGCCAGGTTCCTGCGTTCTCTTGGCGTGCCCGGCCAGGACATCCCCGCCGAGGAAGACGAGCGCGCCGCACGGTACCGAAGCATCCTGGCCGGCAAGCGGATGCTGCTGGTCTTGGACAACGCGGGCTCGGTGGAACAGGTCCGGCCGCTGCTGCCCGGTTCCCCGACGTGCGTCGTGGTGGTAACCAGCCGTGATGCCATGACCGGCCTGGTTGCCCGTGACGGTGCCACCCGCCTGGACCTGGACCTGCTGCCGCTGGACGACGCGATCATCCTGTTGCGGTCCCTGATCGGAGTCCGGGTGGAGGTTGATCCCGACGCGGCCACGCAGCTGGCGGTCCAATGCTGCCGTCTGCCGCTGGCGCTGCGAGTGGCCGCCGAACTCGCTGTCAGCCGGCCGGCCACCCCTCTCGCCGCTTTGGTGGCCGAGCTCGGTGATCTGCAGAAGCGGCTCTCGCTGCTGGACGCTGGAGGAGACCAGCACACCGCGGTGCGGACCGTGTTCTCGTGGTCCTACCGGCAACTGGACGCAGCGACCGCACGGACCTTCCGGTTGCTCGGCCTGCACCCGGGCCTGGACTTCGAGCCCTACGCGGCCGCTGCACTCAGCGGCACCACCCTCGCGCAGGCCGGTCAGGCACTGGAAAAACTCACTCAGGCGCACCTCATCCAGCCCGCCACCCCAGACCGGTACAGCATGCACGACCTGCTGCGCGCCTATGCCCGCGATCTGGCCGCGACCCAGGACGGCGATCAGGAGCAGCGTGCCGCGCTGACCCGCCTGTTCGACTACTACCTGAACGCGGCAGCTACCGCGAAACACATCCTGGTCGCGATCGGTCGCCAGGCCCGCGTCCCCGCGCCCGCCAGCCCGGCCCCGCCGCTGACCGATTCCGTCACGGCCCGAGCCTGGCTCGACAGCGAACGTGCCACCCTGGTGGCCGTCGCCGTTCACGCGGCGCAGGACGGCTGGCCCGGCCATGTAACCCGGCTGTCCACCACCTTGCTGCAGTACCTGGACACCAACGACTACTACCACGAGGGGATCACCATCCACGGCCTGGCCTGCCGGGCCGCTCACCAGATCGGCGATCGGGCCGCCGAGGCGACCGCGCTGATCGGCCTGGGGCGGATCGACCTGCAACAAGGGCGGCATCAGCAAGCCCTCAGCCGTTTCGAGGAAGCTCGGGACCTCTACCGGAGCGTAAGCGACCGGGTGGGTCAGGCCGATGCCGCGAACAACCTCGGCTCGGTTGATTCGTGGCTGGGCCGCTGGCATCAGGCCGGCAGGCACTACCGCGAGGCACTGGGCCTCTATCACGAGGTCGGCGACAGGTTGCTCCAAGCTCGCGTGCTGGGCAATCTCGGGGTCATAGACCGGCGGCTTGGACGCTACCAGCAGGCCGCTGACCGTCAGCAGAAGGCACTGGCCATCTTCCGCGAATTCGGCGATCTGGCCGGTCAGGTCGCGCCGTTGATCAGGCTCGGCACGGTCGCGCTTCAGACCGGCCGCTATCCGCAGGCCGCCGAGTACCTGGAGCAAGCCGCCACCCTCTGTCGCGACATCGGCGACCGCAACGGTCAGGCCACGGCGCTGGGCAGGCTCGGCGACGTCGCGCTACGAGTGAGCCGCTACCAGCAGGCCCTGGAATACCAGGAACAATCCTGGATCCTGTTCCGCGAGCTCGGCGATCCCGGTGGCGAAGCCGTGGCGCTCAACGGTCTTGGCGAGGCCCTCCTCGCCATCGGCCAGCCCGGCCAGGCAGGGACCAGACATGCCGCCGCGCTCGACCTGGCCAGCAGGAGCGGCCACCCGCCCGAGGAGGCCCGCGCGCACGACGGCCTCGGTCATGCATACCACGCCGCTGGTGACGACGAGCAGGCCCGCGAGCACTGGCGGCAGGCGATCGCCATCTACACCGAACTCAGCCTTCCCGAAGCCGAGCAGGTGCGTACCCAGCTCGCCCTGACCGACGAGGACAGGTACCTGGAACCAGAGACTGCCGGCGGCTGACCGCTACGGCGTCAGAACAATCTTTCCTACCGTGCGCCGGGACTTGACCTGCTCGAACGCCTCGACGGCCCGGTCGAGCGGATATGCGCGGGTCACGTGCGCCCTCAGGTGGCCCTGGCTGATCAAGTCGGCCAGGCGACTCATCCCGGCACCGTCCGCGGCGACCAGGATGGCGGCGTGGCGGACGCCGCGTTCGTCGGCGATGGCCGCATCCTCCGGCGTGATCGGGGGCGATATCGAAACGACGAAGCCACCCGGCTCGACCGTCCGCACCGCCTGCTTGACCGCGTTCGCGCTGGTGCTGAGGAGGGCGCCGTGAACCGGGGCCGCGGCGGCGAACACATCGCTCGTCGTCGAATAGTCGATCGGCACGTCCACGCCGATGGAACGCAGGAACTCGTGCCGGGGCTTTGACGCGGTGCCGATGACGGTCGCCCCGGCGGCCTTGGCGATTTGTGCCGCCACGTGCCCCACTCCGCCCGCCGCCGCCTCGATCAGCAAGCGCGTGCCGGTGGTCATCCCCCTGACCGCGTCGAAGGCGCCGATGGCCTCGAAGGCCTGCAACGTGGTCAGGCCGACCAGTGGCACCGCGCCGGCCTGCTCCCACGACAGTTCCGGCGGCTTGCGGGCCAGGTCCGTGGCCGGGACGGTGGTGTACTCGGCGAAGGTGCCGTCGGTCAGCCGCGGGAACCGGGACAGCCCGAACACCTCGTCGCCCGGACCGAACGTGATCTCGTTCCCGGCTGCTCCTACCGCGACCACTGTTCCGGCCACATCCCAGCCGGGCACCGCGGGCAGCCGCAGATCCGGCACGAACGGCAGCGGAATCGCGACGATGCCGACGTCCACCGGGTTGAGGGCGGCGGCGCGGACGCGAAGCAGGACCTCACCCGGACCGGGAACCGGTACGGGAAGCTCCACCATCTCGACAACGTCAGGCCCGCCGTGCTGGCCGAAGCGGAGGGCTCGCATCGTCTTTGGTGACTCCGGTAGCTGCGGCACGTGGTAAGGATATGTGTGCCTTCCCTCATTGAACTGCTCGACCGGTACCGCCCGGACGGCGCCGGTGAGGCCGCCGATGTGGCCCGCGTCCGCGAACTGGCCGCCAGTGAGCCGGATCCCTGGTCGCGTTCGCTTCCGCTCCATGTCACCGGGTCCGCGCTGATCGTGCACCCGGCGAGCGGACGAGTTCTGCTCCGCTGGCATCAGCGGCAGCGGTCCTGGCTTCAGGTCGGCGGCCACGGCGATCCGGGCGAAACCGATCCGCTGGCCATCGCGCTGCGGGAAGCGGCGGAGGAGACCGGGCTTACCGACTTGGTGCCGTGGCCGACCAGCGAACTCCGGCATGTTGCCATCGTCTCGGTGCCGGCCAGTGCCCGGGAGCCGGCGCACGAGCATGCCGACCTGCGGTTCGTGTTCGCCACCGAGGATCCGGACGCGGCACGGCCGGAGAATCCGGACGCGCCGCTGCGGTGGCTGTCACTGGACGAGGCGTACGCGACCACGGATGAGGACAACCTGCGGGTAACCCTGCGCCGGGCCGGCGGCGCGCTCAGTACAGGATGCTGACCTCGGGGGTCACGGCCACGGCCTGGCAGGCCAGGATGTAGCCGTCGGCGAGGTCCGCGTCCTCGAGTACCTCGTTGTGCGCCATCTCGACCTCGCCGCCGGTGAGCTGGCACGCGCACGCGCCGCAGATGCCTTGCCGGCAGGAGAACGGTGCTTCCAGGCCGGCCTCGGTGAGCACGTCGAGCATCCGGGTGCCGGCCGGCCACGGCAGGACCCGCTGGTCCCCGTCCAGGGACACCGACAGCGTCGCCGCGAGCCCGCGGCTCTCGTCCAGGGCGGATTCCTCGAACGGATTCTCTTCCAGCGACAAGAACCGCTCGACGCGGACCCGTTTGGCGGGAACGCCCAGCGACCGCAACGCCGACCGGACCACGCTGAGGAACGGATCGGGTCCGCAGATGAACGGCTCCCACACCGCGTACGGCCGGACCATCGCGGCCAGGCGGTCCGCGGTCGGCGTGCCGGACAATGAGTCCAGCCAGTGCAACAGCACCAGCCTTCCGCCGAAGTTGGCCGCCAGTTGCCGCAGCGCGGCCCCGAAGATCACTGAACGTTCATCCCGGTTCGCGTACACGAGCACGACGCGCCCGCGCCCGGCGAACAGCACCGACTTGAGGATGGACATCACCGGCGTGATCCCGCTGCCCGCCGCGAACAGCAGGAAGTCGCCATCCAGCGATCGCGGCGTGAACGTCCCGGCCGGCGGCAGCAACTCCAGCACCGAACCGGGAACCACGTTGTCGAGGAGCCAGTTCGACGCGTACCCGTCGGTGGTCCGCTTGATCGCGATCGCCGGGCGCTCGCCCTCGATCAGCGGTGAGCTGCACAGCGAGTAGCAGCGCGCCACCGACCCGCAAAGGTCCGACGGCACCCGCACGGTGATGAACTGCCCAGGCGTGTACCGGAACAGCGCGGTGAGCGAGGCCGGGACGTCGAGCACCAGCGAGGCCGCGTCGTCGGTCTCCCGGACCACGTCGGCCACCGGTACCTGGTAGTAGTCCCGCATCAGGGCGCCTCCACCGGCAGCCGTCCGTCCCGCACCGCCGCGTCGATGCTGGACCGCAGCCTGCCGCAGCCGTCGCTCAGCGCCGTCTGCTCGCCCGCGGCGGTCAGCACGCCGAACTCCAGGCACGCCCGCATCGCCGGCAACGACCACTGCACGGATGTGTGCTGCGGGCTGAACTTGGCCACCAGCACCGTCGCGCCGCACTCGGCGCACGACACCGGCTGCGGCCGGTCGAACCGCGGATCGTTGCGAGCACTGGTCGTCGCGTTAGCTCGCGTCTGCACCAGCCCGCTCCTCAGCCTGCCGGGCCAGGCTCTCCGCGACCTCTTCCTCCCACTGCGCCACCGGCCGGGTGGTGTCGATCTCGAACTCGTACCGCGCGACCATGTCCGGCTGGATGTCGGCCACGTCGCAGTAGAACTGCTCATACCACCGTCGCAGCTGATAAACCGCCCCGTCCTCGGCACACAGCAACGGGTTGTCCACCCGCGCCTTGTGCAGCCAGATCTCCACGTCCTGCTCGAACCCGAGCCCGACGAACTTCGCGAACTTCGCCGACAGCGCCGCCGAGTGCTTGTCGGACAGCCCAGCGGGCTTGCGGACGATCGCTCCCCACTGGAGCAGGAACGACGTCGGCGTCACCGGATAATGGCAGTTGATCAGCACGCTCTCGATCGTCATCCCGTGGTAGTCGTGCCACAGGTTGTCGATCATGTACGAGGGCCCGAAGTACGATGCCTCCGACCGCAGCGTCACCTCGGCCCCGTCCGCCGAGGAGTAGTTCGACACCCCTTCGCCGTTCACGTCAGGCCGCGACCGGGTCCGCAGGTACTGCGAGGCGATGTGCCCCTCGAAGACGTTCTTGAAGTACGTCGGGAACGCGAAGTGCACATAGAAGAAGTGGGCCATGTCTACGACGTTGTCGATGACTTCGCGGCAGTTCGCCCCGTCGACCAGGATCGAGTCCCAGGTCCACGACGTCCACTCGTCGGAGTACGCACCCGGGATCTCCGGAATCGTCACCGCGTCCGAAGGCAGCGATCCCTCCGGGTCGTTCCACACGAATAGTTGTCCGTTCCGCTCCAGTACAGGCCAGGAACGCGTCCGGGCGGCCGGCGGCACGCGCCGCGCATACGGTATCCGCGCGCACTTGCCGTCCCCGCCCCAGCGCCAGTCGTGGAACGGGCATGCCACCTGGTCGCCCTTGACCGTGCCCATGCTCAGGTCGCCGCCCATGTGCCGGCAGTACGCGTCCAGTACGTGCAGCGACCCGGACGAGTCGGCGAACACGACCAGCTTCGTCCCGAACGCCTGCACTGCGTGCGGCCCGCCATCCCGGAACCTGGACACCAGGCCAAGGCAGTGCCACCCTCGCGCGTACCGCTCCGGCGGCGCCCCAGCTTCAATCAAACGAACCCGATCCATACCCATAGACTAGAACATGTTCTAGTCTTGACGCCATGAGCGACTCTGTAGACCAGGTGACGGGGCAGGAGCAGGTCACAGAAGCCGTCAACGACTTGCTACCCACGTTGCGGCAGCGGGCCCAGGAGACGGAAGACCAGCGGTGCGTTCCCGCGGAATCGGTCAAGGCACTGGCGGAAACGGGTTTCTTCCGCCTGCTCCAGCCGGCCAGGTACGGTGGCCTCGAAGCCGACCCGATGAGCTTCTACAAGTCCGTCCGGCTGATCGCGAGCGCGTGCGGCTCCACCGGCTGGGTCGCTTCCGTGCTCGGCGTGCACCCCTGGCAGCTCGCGCTGTTCCCGCCGCAGGCGCAGGAGGATGTCTGGGGCGCCGACCCCGCCACCCGCATGTCCAGCTCCTACGCGCCGACCGGAAAGGCGAAGCTGACCGACGGAGGCTACCGGCTTGACGGCCGGTGGAGCTTCTCCTCCGGCTGCGACCACGCGACCTGGGTGCTGCTCGGCGGCATCGTCACCAATGACGAGGGCCAGCCGGTCGACTTCTGCACGTTCCTGCTGCCGAACACCGACTATCGCATCGACGACGTGTGGGACACGGTCGGCCTGCGCGGCACCGGCAGCAATGACATCGTCGTGGAGAGCGTGTTCGTGCCGAAGCATCACGCGCTCAGCTTCAACGACGTCTTCCGCTGCAAGTGCCCGGGTCACGAGGTCAACGGAAGTCCGCTTTACCGGCTGCCGTACGGCTCGGTCTTCTCCTATTCGATCACCACGCCGATCATCGGGATGGCGTCCGGCGCCTACGACGCCTACGTGGCCTACCAGCGTGACCGCGTCCGCGCCTCCTACGTCGGGCAGAAGGCAAAGGAGGATCCCTACGGTCAGGTCCGTGTCGCCGAGGCGGGGGCCCTGATCGACGGCGCATGGCTCGCGCTGGAGCGGAACATGGCCGACCTGATGGGACACGCCAACGCGGGAAAGAAGCTGCCGCTGCCGCTCCGGTTGCGCGTGCGCCGCGACCAGGTGCTCGGCACCGGCAACGCGATCCGCGCCGTTGACCTGCTGTTCGAGAACGCCGGCGGCCGCGCGCTGGCGATGGGCGCGCCGATCCAGCGGCTCTGGCGCGACGCCCACGCGGGCCGGGTGCACGCGATCAACGACCCCGAGCGCGCGCTGTCCATGTTCGGCCGCAACGAGTTCGGCCTGGACATAGCCCCGGACGGCATGCTGTGAGCGCGAGCGCAAGCGAGCGCCGCGGCGGATTGCCGTCCCAACGGGCGAGCGCAAGCGAGCGCCGCGGCGGTTGCCGTCCCGGAGGGGCGGCAAATCCCGCCGTGGCCCCAAGCCGGCTGAGCGCAGCGAAGCCTTGGCGCGGAGGAAAATATGAGGTTGCATTACGAGGAGGCCGGCTCGGACCCAGCCAATGACGCCCTCCCGGTCGTCATGCTGCATGGCGGCGGGCCGGGCGCGTCGGGTATGTCGAACTTCAGCCGGAATCTGCCCGTGTTCGCCGAGCACTTCCGGACGATAGTGGTGGATCAGCCGGGCTTTGGCAAATCCGAGAAGCCGCCGGTGCAGGGCAATTACTTCACCTTCGCGGCCAATGCTCTGCGCGATCTGCTCGACGAACTAGGCATCGCGCGCATACATCTGGTCGGAAATTCGCTGGGCGGCGGGACCGCTGTCCGCTTCGCCCTCAATCATCACGAACGTACTGACCGGATCGTTCTGATGGGCCCCGGGGGGCTGTCTCTCAACGTGTTCGCTCCGGACCCCACTGAGGGCGTCAGACGTCTCTCGGAGTTTGCCGCCCCGCCCGGCCCGAGCCGGGAAAAGATGGAGGCGTTCATCCGGACGATGATCTTCGATCAGCGGCTGGTCACCGAGGAGCTGATCGACGAGCGGTACGCCTCCGCGTCCGATCCGGAACAACTGGCCGCGATGGCGGGGCTCGGTGCCAGCTTTTTCGATCCCGCCCACTTCGAGGATGGCATGCTGTGGCGGGAGGCGCACCGGCTGCGGAACCGGGTCCTGCTGATCTGGGGTCGTGAGGACCGGGTGAACCCGCTGGACGGCGCCCTGGTCGCATTGAAGCTGCTCCGCCGCGCGCAGCTCCACGTGTTCGGCGGGTGCGGTCACTGGGCACAGCTTGAGAAGTTCGACGAATTCAACCGCCTGGCTATCAGCTTCCTGCGAGGAGACTAAGAATGATCAGCTCCCTGGGATACCTCCGCATCGAATCGGCGGACGTCAGCGCCTGGCGAGAGTTCGGCACGAAGATCCTCGGCATGGTCGAAGGCCGCGGTCCTGAAGAAAACGCGCTCTACCTGCGGATGGACGACTTCCCGGCTCGTCTGGTAATCGTGCCTGGCACACAGGAGCGGTTGCTGGCTTCGGGCTGGGAGGCGCGTGACGCGGCGGCGCTGGGTGCGGTGGCGCGGGCGCTGTCGGAGGCGGGGGTGCCGTTCAAGGTGGGTAGCGCCGAGGAACTGGCCACGCGCCGCGTCGCCGAACTGCTGGTCTTCGACGATCCGGCCGGCAACACGCTCGAGGTGTTCTGCGGTGCGGCCCTGGAGCACCGCCCGGCGGTCAGCTCGTATGGGAACCGGTTCGTGACCGGTCCGATGGGGATGGGTCACGTGGTGCTGCCCGTCCCGCCGGACTCGACGGCATCGTACGACTTCTACACCGAGGTGCTCGGATTCCGGCTGCGCGACTCGATGCGGATGCCCGCCGAGTTGTTCGGGCAGCCGGCCGGGTCGCCGCCGGTCTTCTTCCGGTTCCTTGGCTGCAATCCGCGGCACCATTCACTGGCCCTGGCGCCCATGCCGGCGCCGCAGGGCATCATCCACCTGATGATCGAGGTGGCGGCGCTGGACGACGTGGGCCGGGCGCTGGACCGGTGCGTCAAGCGCGGCACGCCGATGTCCGCATCGCTCGGCCGTCACGCCAACGACCTGATGGTGTCCTTCTATGTGAAGACCCCGGGAGGCTTTGACATAGAGTACGGGTGTGACGGACTCCAGGTGGACGATGCGACCTGGATCTCCCGGGAATCCACCGCCGTCAGCCTCTGGGGGCACGCCTTTGCCGGCCCAGCCGGAAGCTGACGTCAGGCTGGCTGGATCTGATCCGTCTCCCGAGCGGTTCCGGCAGATTCTCGGCCACTTCTGCACCGGCGTCACGGTGATCACTACTCATGACGCCGATGGACCGGCCGGTTTCGCCTGCCAGGCATTCGCGGCCCTGTCCCTTGAGCCACCGCTCGTTCTGTTCTGCCCGTCACAATCATCAACCACATGGCCACGGATCGCAGAGAGCGGACATTTCTGTGCAAATGTCCTGGCCTCGTCGCAGCGGGAGGTGGCGCGGGTCTTCGGCGCGTCTGGCCGGGACAAGTTCGCCGGCGTGCCGTGGTCGCCCGGCCCGACCGGCGCCCCCGTCCTCGACGGCGTCCTGACCTGGGCCGCCTGCACGTTGCTCGACGTCCACGAGGCCGGCGACCACTACGTTGTGATCGGGCAGGTCATGGAGCTTGGCGATGTCCGAGCCGGCCAGCCCCTGCTGTTCTATCGCGGTCGCTACGGCGTCGCCGGCCCGACCGAAGGCCCGCCTGAAGTGGTCGATACCCTCCTCGCCTGGCCCCGCCACGCCGACTGGATGTGACCCCGCGCCCCGCCGATCGGTTTTGCCGAACGGTGGGCATTCGGTTTTACTTTGATCAGAGGTGCGGCGTGGTGGGGTGGCACGGTGCCAGACCTTGCCGCAGGGGAGGGCAGGGAGTCATGGCGATCACGCTTGTCCCAGCATTAACTGAAGTCACGTCGGTATGACCACGTTTCTACGAGTCTCGCTGTACGTCTTCGCGGGGTGCACGGTGCTGGGACTACTTCCCGCCGCCGTGCTCGCCGCGAAGGCGCGCACTCCTGTCATGGCGGCATTCGCGATCATTATCGCCGCTTTCGTCATCTTCGTCCTCGTCGCGGCCGCCGGACAGCTCTAGAGTGCCGGTCACGTAATCCCGGGTATCACCGCGGCCGGATGTCCGCGCGGCGGCCCGCTCGGATTACTGCGGTAATTCGGGGTCATGCGGTGACTTTTGTGCACCATAGTGCACAAAAGTCACCACGAGGCCCGGATCAACCACGAAAACCTGCCCAGCAAATCCGGCGAAAGGGACAAAAGCCGCATGGCCAGCGGGGTCCACGCCCCACTACTTGACCGGCGCTCTAACGTGCAGGCTCAGTTCTCCGAAGTTCTCAGGGCCCGGACGGCGGGGGAGCGTAGCCGTGGGAGAGGGCGTAGCGCATCGCCTGAACCCGGTCGCGTGAGCCGGTCTTGGCGAAGATGCGGTTGACGTGCGTTTTGACCGTCGCTTCGCTGACGAACAACTCACGGGCGATCTCCCGGTTCGACCGGCCGGCCGCGATGAGCCGCAGCACGTCGGCCTCCCGCGGGGACAGCTCGTCTTCGTCGGTACCTGAGGAAACCGCCGGGTCGCCGGCCCCTCGGGACGCCGCGGAAATCAGCCGCCGCTGCACCCCCGGGTCGAGGATGGCCTGGCCAGCGGCCGCGGCCAGCACAGCACGCCCGATCTCCGCCCTGGTCGCGTCCTTGGTCAGGTAACCGAGCGCCCCGGCCTGCAGCGCGCCGATGATGGACTCGTCATCGGCGTAGGTGGTGAGAACGACAACCCGTGTGTCGGGATGATCCGAAGCGATCCGGCGCGTCGCGGCTATGCCGTCGGTGCCCGGCATGTTCAGGTCCATGAGCGCCACCTGGGGTTTCACGGCCGAGACCAGTTCGACTGCGGCGTCCCCGTCGGCGGCCTCGCCCACCACGACCACGCCTCGCAGCGTGCCGACGAGCAGGACCAGGGCTTCGCGCACCGCGGACTGGTCGTCGGCGACGATCACGGTGACCGGCTCGCCCGCGCTATCGGAAGCAACCGCGCTATCGGAAGCAACCGCGCTATCGGAAGCACTCGCACCATCGGAACTCATGCCGGAATTCTCAGGCATACCTGCCACCCCCCGTCAATCGGCCCCGCCGTTAGCGAGCCGTCCGCCAGAGCGGCACGCTCGCGCAGCCCGGTGAGGCCGTACCCGGCGCCGGTGGCGGCCAGCGGGCCGCCCGGACCCGGACCGCCATGCAAAACCGGGTTGACGGCCAGCACCGTAACCTCCGAAGGCGAGAACGACAGGCTCAGCCTGACCGGCTGACCGGGCGCGTGCTTGCGGGCGTTGGTCAGCGCCTCCTGCGCCGTCCGGTACGCGGTCAGCCGTGCCTCCGCCGGAACTGGCCGCGGCGTTCCGGTCACGCCGAAGTCGACATCGTCGCCGTCGGTGCGGTACTCCTCGGCCAGAGCCGACAGCTGATCGGACAGCAGCGACAGGGCCGCGTCGTCCCGCAACGCCAGGATGGCGCGACGAGCATCTGCCAGGCCTTCCCTGGTGAAGGCGCCGGCCCGGCCGATGCATTCGATCGCTTTGGCGAGTTCGGGGCTACCGGCGGGAAGGGTGCTCAGCAGCCCTTCGGCGGCCTGGAGGTTCACCGACACCGCGGCGAGCGAGTGGGCGAGCACGTCGTGGATCTCCCGCGCGATCCTGGCCCGCTCACCGAGCGCGGCCGCCTGGGTCTCGGCCTCCCGCGCCCGGCGCGTCTCCGCGAGGGTACGTTCGGCCTCTTCGGCCCGGAGCATGTTGGCGCGGCGCGTGTATCCCACTGTCCAGAACCCCATGAATCCGAAGGTGTAGCCAATCAGGAAGCCGGGGTGCCCATTCAGCGTCAGCCCCGTGATCAGGAAGGCAGCCGTAGCCGCCGCCGTGATCGCTATCGAGGTGCTGGGTTCATATCGTGCCCCGACATGGGCCGCGATCACGGCGCCAATGGCGATGGCCGCGCTGTTCGGCGACAGCCCGGCGAGCGCGCCTCCGGTCACCGCCGCCACGGCCAGGGAAACCATCGTCACCCGCGGTCTGGATCCGGCGAACATCCAGACGAGCCACGCCACGGTGCAGACGGCCATCGTGACGGTGATCGCGTCCGCCTGCTTCCCCGGACTCCAGGGATGGGGACTGGCGGCGAAGACCGTGGACAGCGCCACCACAAGGCCGACCACCCGGACGATCCAGAAGGCCCGCGCGATGCCCGAGGTGGCGGCTGCGGGGTCCCACCGCGCGGCGAACGTACTGAACACGTCTTCAACGTATCCGGCCACCCCGGCGGCACGCGTCGATCCCCGGGTGGACTCCAGGTGGAGATCGCGTCACCCATTGCAATTCCCGCCACCCCGGCCTATCACGGAAAGCATGACCGAGGGTTACATCGACGTGCCGGGCGGCCGCGTCTGGTACATGACGGTTAACGGCGAAAGCTCCGGAACGCCGCTCCTGTGCCTGCACGGCGGCCCGGGATACACCCACTACTACCTGGAGCCGCTGGAGATGCTGGCTACCAGCCGGCCGGTTATTTTCTATGACCAGCTCGGCTGCGGCAAGTCGGACCGGCCCGGCGACCCGGCCCTGTGGACCGTCGACCACTTCGTCGAGGAACTGGCCGTGGTCCGAGCGGCACTGAACCTGCGGAAGCTTCACCTGTTCGGCAGTTCATGGGGCGGCATGCTGGCCATGCAGTACGTGCTGGACCGCAAGCCCGGACTGGAGAGCCTGATCCTGTGCGGCAGCCCGGCCAGCATGCCTCGCTGGGCCCGGGACTGCGCCGAGCTCCTGGCCCTGCAGCCCGCCGAGATCCGGGCGACGATCTCCGAGCACGAGGAGAACGGCTTCACCGCCTGCCCCGAGTACCAGGCCGCGATGCTGGGCTTCTACCGCGAGCACGTCTGCCGCATGGACCCGTGGCCGGCTGGCCTGGAGCGATCGTTTGCCGAAGCCGGAAACGACGTCTACAACGCGATGAACGGCCCAACCGAGTTCACCGTCACCGGCACGCTCAAGACCTGGGATGTCATGGATCGCCTGGGCGAGATCACCGTGCCGACCCTGCTGGTCGGCGGCCGCTTTGATGAGTGCCGCCCGGACCACCTGGCCGACATGCACCGCCGCATCCCCGGCTCGCGGCTGGAAATCATCGAGAATGCCAGCCACCTCTGCTTTGCCGAGCAACCCGCCGTATTCGCCAAAATCGTAAATTCCTTTTTTGAACGAACGGACGGTGGTTCCCCTCCCCGGTAACCTCAGCCGGTCGGCGGGGCTTTGCGGCGCGGCCAGCGTCGCCCCGAGGAAGGCCACCACGAAAATGACCACGAACCCGCCGTAGTAGGTGAGGAAGATGGCCCACAGCGCCGGGGGTGCGATAACGGCGCCGGCTATGGCGGCGACTCGCTTGGCGGTCGGTCTCCGGTCCCGGGCGGGTTCGGGCAGGGGCGGCAGCCGCGGTGGGGCCGGAGGCCCAGGCCGATCAGACGCCGGGATGCTGGCGGTGATGGCGGCCAGGTCTCCGCGGGTTCGCGCCTGGAGGGCCTGGCCCGCTCGCGAGTCCAGCTCGGCCTTGGTCAGCCTGCCCTGCGCGAACGCGGTCTTGATGGCGTCGATCACCTGCTCACGTTCGGCGTCGGACGCCCGCAGGTGCCCTCGGCCGCGCGTCGTGTGAAAACCCGGTCCCGTCATCAGGAGAAGCGTGCGATCTGCCGCATCTTGTTCATCGCGTCGAGGGCGGCGACTTTATAGGCCTCGGCGAGGGTCGGGTAGTTGAAGACGGCGTCGACCAGGTAGTCGATCGTCCCGCCGCAGCCCATGACCGCCTGGCCGATGTGGACCAGTTCGGTGGCGCCGGTGCCGAACACATGCACGCCCAGCAGCTTGCGGTCTTCCAGGGAGACGAGCAGCTTCAGCACGCCGTACGAATCGCCGATGATCTGCCCGCGAGCAAGCTCGCGGTACCGGGAGATCCCTACCTCGAACGGCACGCTGTCCTTGGTGAGCTGTTCCTCGGTCCGCCCGACGAAGCTGATCTCGGGAATGCTGTAGATGCCGATCGGCTGTAGTCGCTCCATCTCGTGCCGGGGCTCCTCGCAGGCATGGTGCGCGGCTAGGCGGCCCTGTTCCATGGAGGTGGCCGCTAGGGCCGGAAATCCGATGATATCTCCCACCGCGTATATGTGCGGCACCGAGGTACGGAAGAACTCGTCCACCTTTATCCGGCCGCGCGCGTCGCAGCTCAGGCCCGCGGCCTCCAGGTTGAGCATGTCGCTCATTCCCTGGCGGCCGGCCGAGTACATGACGGTGTCGGCCGGTATCTTCTTCCCGCTGAGCAGCGTCGCGATGGCGCCGTCGGGCCTGGCCTCGACCGAGGACACGGTCTCTCCGAACCGGAACGTGACCGCGAGGTCGCGCAGGTGGAACTTGAGCGCCTCTACGACCTCGACGTCGCAGAATTCCAGCATCCGGTCGCGCTGCTCGACGACCGTGACCTTGGTGCCGAGCGCGGCGAACATGGACGCGTACTCGATGCCGATCACCCCGGCGCCGGCCACCACCATCGAACGCGGAACCCGCTCGAGATGGACGATGCCGTCGGAATCGATCACGGTCCGCTCATCGAACTCGACGCTCCCGGGGCGCGCGGGCTGGGTGCCGGTGGCGATCACGATCTTGTCCGCGCTGGCCCGGCGCGACCTGCCGTTGTCGCCGACCTCCACGGTGTGCGGGTCTGCGAAGCGACCGGTGCCGGTCAGTACCGTCACCCGGTTACGGGACAACTGGCTGCGCACCACGTCCATCTCGCGGCCCACGACGTGACTGGTGCGGGCGGCCAGGTCCGCGATGGTGATCTCGTCCTTCACCCGGTAGCTCTGCCCGTACATCTCCCGCTGATCCAGGCCGGTGAGGTACAGGATCGCTTCCCGCAGCGTCTTCGAGGGAATCGTCCCGGTATTGAGGCAGACGCCGCCGATCATGTCCCGGCGCTCGACGATCGCCACCCTGCGCTCGAGCTTCGCGGCGGCGATCGCCGCCTTCTGGCCTCCGGGGCCGGAGCCGATCACCAGCACGTCAAAGTCGTACACATGATCCAGTGTGACCAGGAAACGTCACCTTTAAAAGCCCTGTTCGGGACCGGTTCCCAGCCGTTACCTCAGCCGTTACCTCCGGCGAACACCGCCGTCACGAAGAACTCGGCGTGACGCGCTGACCGCTCACGGGCAGCCGCGATCTCCTCTGGTTTCGCTCCGTTGTGCAGCCACAGCACCCGAGCCAGGCCGATCGGGGCCATCAGCGCGTACGCGAGGTCCAGCGGCGAGCCGAGATCCGCCGGCATCTGGCCGTTCCTGATCCAGCGACCGAACAGCTCGGCCAGTCTTCCCACCGTGGTTGATATCCCGGTCGTCAGCGCCGGATCGTGGATCAGGCCGTCCCGCGTCATCAGGCTGACCATCTGCCGCGACGGCGGGGACGCCCAGTCCTCGATGATCTGGTCCACCAGGATCCGGATGATGTCGCCGGGATCGGTGCCGGTCAGCGTCGAGTCAGCGGTGTCCAGTATGTCGATCACGCTCGTCGGGCCGAGCTGGCCGAGAACCGCTTCGAAGATGGCGCGCTTGTTCTCGAAGTGGGCGTAGAGCCCGCCTTCGCTCAGCCCGACGGCCCGCGCGATCGCGCGCACCGACGTTCCCTCGTATCCGCGCTCCGCGAACAGGTCCAGTGCGGCCCGCAGCAATGCGGCCTTGGTGTCCCCGGCCTGCGCCTTGGGGGGCCGTCCGCGCCGCCGTTCGCTCGCGGTGGCTTCCTTCTCGCCTTCGGTCGTCGTCACGTCTGCCAATCTACCACTTGAAAATAATCGATCGATCGTTTATTTTTTAGAGAGCAGCCAACCACGAGGAGGCAACGATGATCAAGCAGATATTCACCGCTCAGCCAGCCACTCCGGGTGCGCCACGGCCCGAATCCACCGCCCGTGCCGGCGCGGCGAACCCGTGGGCGGTGCTGGCGATCATCCTGACCGCGGTGTTCATGCAGCTACTCGACACCACGATCACCATGGTGGGGGTGCCATCGATCCAGAACTCGCTCCACAGTTCGTTCGGTGAAATTCAGCTCGTAGTAGCCGGCTACATGCTCGCTTTCGCGTGTGTCCTGGTCACCGGCGGGCGACTTGGCGACACACACGGTCGCAAGCGCATGTTCCTATGGGGAATGGCCGGGTTCACCATCGCCTCGGCGGTGTGCGGCGCGGCGCCGGACGCGCTGACGCTGATCTGCGCGCGGGTCGTGCAGGGTATGAGCTCCGGCCTGATGTTCCCGCAGGTGCTCGGCATTATCCAGGTCGTTTTCCGCAAGGAGCAGCGGACCAGGGCGATCGGTTTCTACGGGGCCACCATCGGGCTGGCCACCATCCTCGGTCCGGTCACCGGCGGCGGTCTCATCGACCTGAACATCGCTGGCTGGGGCTGGCGCAGTATCTTCTTCGTCAACGTGCCGATCGGTGTCGTCGCGCTGGTGCTCGGCACTATGATGATCCCCGCTGGCGAAACGAGGACCCGCGGGGCCGTTGCCAGCCGGATCGACCTGCCGGGCGCGCTGCTGCTCGGCGCCGGACTGTTCCTGCTCGTACTGCCGCTGGTCATCGGCCGCGACGAGGGGTGGCCCGCCTGGTCGTTCGCCTGCATCGCGGTCAGCCCGTTCGTGCTCGCCGCGTTCTCCGCCTACGAGCGGAACCGCACCCGCCGGGACGGCACCCCGCTGATCGACACCACGCTGTTCCGGCAGCGGCCGTTCACCCTCGGCCTGATCGCCTGCCTGGTGTTCTTCACCGGCATCCCGTCGTTCTTCATGATCTTGCTGCTCACCCTGCAGGAGGGTCTCGGCTACAGCCCGGTCAAGGCCGGCGCGGCCACCCTCGGCTTCGCCGCGGCGCTGGCCATCGGCTCCGCTCGCTCCGCCGCCGTCACCAAGAAGCTGGGCACCCGGGTGCTGGTGGTCGGCTGCGCGCTGATGGTCGCTGGCCAGCTCGGCGTCATAGGCGTCATGTTCTGGGCGGGCACCGGGCTGCACGGCTGGCAGCTGCTGCTTCCGATGTTCATCGCCGGGCTGGGCGGCGGGTTCTTCATCGCCCCGGTGACCAGCGTGGTGCTGGCCGGCATCTCGTCCCGGGACGCGGGCTCCGCGTCCGGCGCCCTGGCCACCGCGCAGCAGATCGGCGCGGCGCTCGGCATCGCGGTGGTCGGCGTGATCTTCTTCGGGCTGCTGGGGGTCAACGCCAGCACCTCCTCGGCCAGCGCGCTGCCCGCCCTGCGTCACTCGCTCAGCGTCGCCGGGATGTCGGCCGCCGAGCAGACGCTGATCAGCGGCCGCTTCCAGGCCTGCTTCTCCGCTCGCGCCCACGCCACCGACCCGTCCGCCGAGCCCGCCATCTGCGCACAGACACTCCGCGAGATCGCTGCTAGCCCGGCGCCGGCCCAGGTCAAGTCCGCGGTTGCGGCGGCGGTCGATGACCACGCGGTGCCGGCCGCCCGGCTGGACGACTTCACCCGGTCGATGCGGACCGCGCTGTGGTGGCAGATCGGGATGTTCGCCCTGGCGCTCGTCCTGTGCGGCCGGCTGCCGGCAGTTCGCCTCGACGCGGACGGTCCGATGGTCGGCGGTGCCTAGCCATGGCCGTGGCCTGGCCGGACGATGCCGTTCTCGTAGGCGAAGACGGCGATCTGCACACGGTCGCGCAGGCCGAGCCTGGCGAGAATGCGGGTGATGTGGCTTTTGATGGTGGCCTCGCTGAGGTAGAGGCTGGCCGCGATCTCGGCGTTCGACAGCCCCGCCGCGATCAGCCGCACCACCTCGCGTTCCCGCTCGCTCAGGCCGCCCGCGGAAGTGCCGGACTGGGTGCCGGGTGCCGGGCCGCGGCAGAAGTCTTCGATCAGGCGGCGGGTGATAGCCGGGGCGAGCAGCGTCTCGCCGGCGCAGACCGCGCGGATGGCGCCGGTCAGCTGCTCGCGGGTGGCGTCCTTGAGCAGGAAGCCGCTGGCTCCGGCTTTCATGGCGTGGTAAACGTACTCGTCGAGGTTGAAGGTGGTCAGCATGAGGACCTTGGCCCTGCTGCCGCCCTGGGCGAGCTGGGCGGTTGCCTGGATCCCGTCGAGTCCGGGCATGCGGACGTCCATCAAGATAACGTCGGGATCCAGGCGGCGGTCCTGGGCCAGTGCCTGGCTGCCGTCACCGGCCTCGCCGGCGACGGCGAGATCTGGTTCGGCTTCCAGCAGCATCCGCAGGCCCTTGCGGATCAGGTCCTGGTCGTCGGCGATCAGGACGGTGATCATGCCGGTTCACGGATCGGCAGCCAGGCGCAGACGGTGAACCCGCCGCCGGGCCGCGGCCCGGCTCGCAGGTCACCGCCGAACAAGGCGACCCGTTCGCGCATGCCCGCCAGTCCCTGGCCCTCCGCAAATAGCTTGCGCACCTCCCCTTCCCCCTGCACTGCCGGGGGTGCCGGGATCCCCGCGCCGTCGTCGGTGACCTCGATGGTCACCGCGATGTCCGTGCAGTCGACCGTCACCTCGGCGCGGGCCGGGCCGGCGTGCTTGAGCACGTTGGTCAGCGCTTCCTGGACGATGCGGTAGGCGGACACGTTCACGGCCGCTGGCAGCGCCATGTGGTCACCGTCGATGGACAGGCTTACCTCCAGGCCCGCGGCGCGGAGGCTGCCGACCAGCGTCGGCAGCTCGCTGATGCCCGGCTGCGGGGCGCGGCCGGTCCGCACATCCGGGTCGCGGAGCACGCCGAACAGACGGCGGGTTTCGGTCAGGGCCTGCCGTCCGCTGTGCTCGATTTCCTCCAGTGTCGCCGTATCCGCCCCGCCGGCCGCCCGCGCTCCGGCGGCGTGCAGCACCACCACGCTGAGATGATGGGCGACGATGTCGTGCAGTTCCCGGGCGATCCGGGCCCGCTCGGCCGCCGCGGCCTGCTCAGCCTGGCGCTGCAGTGCCGCGCTCCGCGCGGCAAGCGATACGGCCTGCCTGCGGGAGCGGACGAACACGCCAGCCAGCCAGAACGCCACGAGCTGCAGCATCGCCAGTGTCACGCCCGCGGGGCTGCCGTCATGCGATGAGAAGGCCAGCCCCAGCCCGCCGTGATGGCTGACCTCGGCCACAACGGGGATGGCCAGGACCAAGGCAGCGGCCGCGCGGCGCGGACTGGCGTGCGCGCCCAGTGAGTAGGCGGCGGCGAGCAACGCGAACGTGACGCCTACCGGGTCGTGCCCCGGCCCCCGGGTCAACTGCATGCCGTGCGGCCGGTCCAGCGTGAGCAGGCACAGCAGGGCCATGCCTGCCCAGATAACTGTCCACATGAGCAGCGGCGCGCGGCGGCGCAGCACCAGCGGCGCGCCCATGAGCAGGGGTAGCAGCGCCCGCAGCCACGAAGGCCCGACGATAGCGGTGCCGACCAGGCCGGGCGGCCCCCACGCGGCGGCGGCGGTCAGCCCGGCCGCGACGACCGCCATCCCGGCATCGGTGATCATGCCCGGGTCACCGCCCGTGAAGCGCCGGACTGCCTGCATGTCCTCGACGGTAGCGCCTGGCCAGGCCATACGCATCAGACGTGAGTCGACCCGGATTCAGACTTGCGGATGAACCGGTTGGTACCCGGGGCCGCAGACAACCGGGCCGGGGCCGGGGACAGTGGCCGCCATGAACATTATTGAGACCACTGGCCTGGGCAAGCGCTACGGCCGTGCCTGGGCGCTGCGCGAGTGCACGCTGGAGATCCCGGCCGGGCGGGTGGCGGCGCTGGTCGGGCCGAACGGGGCCGGGAAGAGCACGCTGCTGAACCTGGCCGTGGGCCTGTCGGTGCCGTCCGCGGGTGCCGTGACGGTGCTGGGCGGCCGCCGGGCCGGGTCGCCGGCCGCGCTGGACGGGATCGCGTTCGTGGCCCAGGACACGCCGTTGTACAAGAGCCTGTCCGTCGCGGACATGATCTACCTGGCCCGCAGCCTGAACCGGCGCTTCGACCAGCCTTACGCGCGCGCCCGGCTGGACGAGCTGGGCATCCCGCTCAAACGGAAGGCCGGGAAGATGTCCGGCGGGCAGCAGGCTCAGCTCGCGCTGACCCTGGCGCTGGCCCGCCGGCCGCGGCTGCTGGTGCTGGACGAGCCGGTGGCGATGCTGGATCCGGTCGCCCGGCACGACTTCATGGCCACGGTCCTGGCGGCCGCGTCCGCGAACGGGGTGTCGGTGCTGCTGTCCTCGCACGTGCTCACCGAACTGGAGCGGGTGGCAGGCTATCTCGTCTTGCTGTCCAAGGGCCAGGTGAGGCTGGCCGGGGGGGTCGATGACCTGCTCGCCACCCACGGCCAGGCCAGCCTGGAAGGGCTCGCCATGGCCTACCTGCGCGAGACCGAGACGTCGGAGGTGTCGCGATGACCGCGCTGATCAGGTCGGCCCGCCCGGCCCGCCCGGATGACGCCAGGCTGCGGCCGCTGCCCTGGCGGCGGATGGCCGGGGTCACCTGGCGGCAGCATCGGATTGCGCTGGCCGGCGTGGCCGTGCTGCTGGGCGCGCTGGCGGTGTGGCTGTGGAGAATGGGCACGCCGCTGCATAACGCCTACGCCGCCGCGGTCGCCTGCCACCCGGCAAGCTCGGCCGCCTGCCAGAATCTGGCCGGCGCTTTCAGCGCCAGCGCCACGAGCGACTTTATGGGGCATCACGGTCCAGGGGGCGTCCTGCTGCAGTTGATGCCCGCGCTGATCGGGGCGTTCGCTGGGGCGCCGGTGCTGGCCCGGGAGCTGGAGACCGGCACCTTCCGGTTCGCCTGGACCGAGGGCTTCGGCCGGTGGCGGTGGGCGCTGGCCAAGCTGGTGGCGCTCGCGGTTGTGCTGGCCGCCGCGACCGCCGCGTTCGGCGTGCTGGTGTCCTGGTATTTCCAGCCGTACTTGGGCACCCTTTACGAGGAGTCCCCGTTCGCTAACCTGTTCGGCCTGCGCGAGGTGACGTTCCCCGCCTGGACGCTGGCCGCCTTCGCGATCGGCGCCCTGGCCGGAATGCTCATCCGCCGGGTCGTCCCCGCGATCGTTGCCACCCTGGCCGCCTACGCCGGACTCGCGTTCGCGACCGCGGGGTTCCTGCGCGAGCACTACCTGACCCCCCTGATCACCAGCAGCTACTTCAACCCCGGCACCAGCACCGCATGGGTCATCGGCCAGTGGTCGACCAAGGACGGCAAGTTCGCCTTCGCCGGCGATCCCCCTGGCAGGCTCCTCAACCAGTTCTGCTCTTCCCTTCCACCGGAAAAGGTGGCCGGGCCGAATGGATTCACGCAGTGCCTGGCTCAACACGGCTACACACAGTGGACCAGCTATCAGCCGGCCAGCCGGTTCTGGCCCTTCCAGTGGATCGAGGGCGGCTGGCTGCTCGCGCTGTCAGCGCTGCTCATCGCCGTGACAGTTTTTCTAGTTCAGCGCCGCGCCGCCTGAGGAGCTTCCATGCACATGAACGTGAACGGGATCCCCCGACAGCGGCGGCTGGCCGCCGTGTCCCTGGCGGCTTGCCTGGCCGCCGCGTACCCGGCCGCCGCCGCCGACGGCACGGCCGCGGCCGCTGGGACCGCGCTGGTCAACTGCTCACCGCCCGGGGTGAAGGCGCCACCGTGCTACAGCCCGCAGGCATACCAGGTGGCCTACGGCGTCGCGCCGCTGCTCAGCCGCGGCATCGACGGTCGCGGTGAGACCGTCGTCGTAGGGCCGGAACCGGCCGCTGCCCCGCCCTCCACCGATATCCGCCAGGACCTGGACGCGTTCGACACCACGTTCGGCCTGCCCCCGGCCAGCCTCAACGTCGTGAACATCGCCAGGTCCGCGACACCCTACCTCTGTGGCGACGAGGAAATCACCGACACCGAGATGGTGCACGCGATCGCGCCCGACGCCACCCTCGACGCCGTCCTGGAACCCGCCGATCTCATTTCCAGCCCCGCGAAGTCCGCCGCCGCGGTAACCAGCGTGATCCGGGAGGGCGTCGCCCTGCACGCCGCGGTGATCTCGATCAGCCTCAGCATCGGCGAGCACTTCCTCACCAGCGCCGAGGCAGCCCAGATGAACGCGGCTCTGGAGCAGGCCCGCGAGCAGCACATCACGGTCGTCGACGGCTCCGGCGACACCGGCGCGCTCAGCCGCTACGGCCCGCCGGTGGAGGTCGGCATGCCCGCCTCCGACCCGCTGGTGCTCGGGGTCGGCGGCACCGTCCTTGACGTCAGCCCGGCCGGCGCCTACCTGGGCGAGATGGCCTGGAACGACAACACCGAAGCCTCCGGCGGCGGCTACAGCGGCCTGTTCCCCCGCCCGTCCTACCAGGGCGGCCTCGCCCGGGCCCGCGCCACCCGCGGTGCCGGACTGGCCTGGGCCTCCGGCCGCGGTGCCGGATTGGCCTGGGCCTCCGGCCGCGGCGTCCCCGACGTGGCCGCCAACGCGGACCCCAGCACCGCGATGGCGCTGGAGTATGACGACGGCGAACTCCGGCCGAACCAGGGCACCAGCGCCTCCGGGCCGCTGTGGGCCGGCGTGATCACCCTGGCGGACCAGGAGGCCGGGCATCCCCTGGGCTTCGTCAACCCCGCCATCTACGCCATCGCCCGCGGCCCCGCCTACCACCGGGCCTTCCACGACGTGATCACCGGCGACAACTCGGTGCTGTGGCCCACCGGTGTCTTCACCGGCTACACCGCCGGACCCGGCTGGGATCCGGTCACCGGCTGGGGCAGCCCCGACGCCCAGTACCTCGTCCCCCTGCTGGCACAAGCGGCCGGCCCCGGTGCGTTACAGAGTTTGAAGATCCAGGATCCTCAGCGTGCCGGCGGCGCCATCGAGCCTGCCAGAGCGTGCCACTGGCGCCATCGGCTCGGACACAGGCTAGCCCGGCCCGGATCTTCGGCCTTCACGTCGGTATAGCGCGGAAACTACGTGCTGCGTGGAAGTTTACCCGCCGAATTCGTACATTTAATTTCCATGCAGCACGAATGTTCCGTCTTAATCAGCATCCCGTTCGAGGTTTATCGGACATTCGGGGCACCCTAACCGCCTCGCCGCAAAAACCGGTGGCGTATTGTGTTTTTGCTTACGCAAAATCGAGCGATATGGACCACAACGGACCTCTGAGGCGCGTGCTGGCTGAGGTCGGCGGAATGCCTGCTGTCGAGCGGCTCGCCACGCTGAGCGGCAGCGATTTCACCACGCTGATGCTGGAAGTCATGCGGCGGCGGGCGGCCAGGGAAACGCCTGGCAGCCTGATGCGCCGGTACGAGCGCGACCGGTTTGTCCGGCCGAGTGCTCTGTCGTGGCGGTCGTTGCGGGCCGCCGAGGATGCGCTGGTCAGCTGCCTGACCGCAGACGTGCAGGTGGTGACGCTGGCGCCCCTGGTACCACTCGGATCGCATTCGGCGCTAGGGACGGTCAGCCAGGACAAGGTCGTGACCGCGATCCGCGCGTGTGAGGTCGGTGCCGACCCCACCAACGCCCTCGCGCTGGAAGCCGCCTCGCGGCGTTCCCGATCCGGCGAGGGAGGTGCTGAAACGGTCCGGCTGGCCGGGGTGCAGCGTGTAGTGCGGGCACAGCGGTTCCCGGATGGCTTCTTCCCGCACTTCAGCCTGCTGGGTCTGGTGACCGCGGGCCGTGACGAGGGCAGTTGCCGGTTCGAGCGATCCGCTCTGGCCGAGCACCTGTGCTTCGCTATCGACGGGCTGACCGCCGCAGGAGCGCCCGCGGTCCAGATAGCGCTGACGCCACTGTCCGACACCGGAGCACGGACAGCGGCGGCAGTCGCGGAGGATCTTGCCGATACGGCGGCCGATATCGAAATGGACCACGCGCGCCGCGGTGGCCGCGGTTACTACCGCGACCTGTGCTTCAAGGTCAACATCCTGGACGGTGGCGAGGTGGTGGAGATCGGCGACGGCGGTTTCACCGACTGGGCCGCCAAGCTGCTGGCCAATAACAAGGAGCGCCTGCTGATCAGCGGCTACGGTCTCGATCGCCTGTCGGAATTCGGTTAGCGAGCGCGCTTGCCCTCGCGGAGCGCGTCGACGGTCTTGGCCAGGCGGGTTTCCCGGGTATCGGCCTTCTTGGCCTCTTCGATCCAGCGCACCCACTCCTTGCGGTGGGTGTAGGACAGCCGGTCGAATGCCGCGCTCGCCTGGGCATCCTGGGCCAGCGCGGCCGCCAGGTCGGCCGGGACGGTGACCTCGCGTGGCTCGGTGTCGGGGACGATCTCCACGTCGACCTGTTCCCCGGCGCTTACCCCGGCGTTGGCGCGGTGCTCAGCGTTGATCCCGACCAGGAACCGGCCGCCCATCCGCGCCACCGTGGTCCGGTAGGTGTAGTCGCCGAGCGTCACGCGCACCGGCGGGCGCTGGCCCGCGCCCAGCGCGGCGACGATCTCCTCCGGAACCTCGATGCCGGTGGCCGTCTTCCCGTTCAGCTCGATCGTCGCCCGGAACCTCATGCGTCGAGCGTAGCTCAGCGTGGCACGACGGTAAGGGTCAGCGCATGGCGACGGTCGGGGTCAGCGCGTGGCGGCGGCCAGGTCGATACCCAGGCCGACCAGCGTGGCGCCTAGCAGCCGTTCCAGCCTTCGCCGGATGGTGGCGCGGGATAGCCACTTGCGCGCGCGGGACGCGAGCAGCACGATGCCGACGCAGTAGCAGGTGTCGAAGGTCACCTGGATGGCCGCGAGCACCGCGGCGGTACCGAGCACCGGGCCGTGCCTGGGCAGGAACTGCGGGAAGAATGTGAAGGCGAACACCGCCGCCTTCGGGTTGGCCGCGATCGTTACCAGCGACGCGCGGAACGCCGCCGCCGGTGTCCGCCCCGACGGCAGCTTCAACTTGATTGCCTCGCCGAATTCGCCATCCTCACGCCGTGCGTGACGCCACGCCGACACACCGAGGTAGATCAGCACGGCCGCGCCGACCGCGTGCATGCCGATGAACAGCGCCTGGTTCGCGCGCAGCAACGCGGTAAGCCCCGCTCCCGCGGCCAGTGCCCAGCCGAACAAGCCGATCTCGTTCCCGGCGACCGCGGCCAGCCCGGCGTTCCGGCCATCCCGGACGGTCCGGTGCAAGAACAGCGCCGTGGCCGGACCGGGCAGCGCGGCCAGCACCACGCACGCGACCATGAACGCTGGCAGAACAGTGACGACATGCCCCATGCGCCCATTATCAGGGCGCCGCCAGCCAGGAGTCCGTCAGGATCCCATGTGGCTGCGCGGCGTGAAGTACACCTTCGTGGCATGCGCGAATGGCGGCGTGAGAGTCTGTTGCAGGGCGTGATGACGGAGTTCCGGACGGTGGGCCGTTGACGGTGGCAGTGCGACTCGAGGAACTGACCGTCTTCACCAAGGAAGTAATCGAAGCCGCACACGAATCCCTTTCATCAGCGATGATGTGACGCTGTCAAAGAGGGCCCCTGCCAGCACGACCTTGTTGGCTGGCAGAGGCCCTGTTTGCGCTTACCTACAGTAGGGGCAAAGCGCGTCGATCAGTTTAGCCGTCCTCGGGCAGAGGATTGGTGCAGAGGCCATTATTTTGTGACGAAAGTACTGGCTTACTTGAGTGCACGTTCCTCAATATTCGCTGCCCGTAGCCGGGAAGGCCGGAGCCATTGTTAAAAATGTACGCCGATATGTCGAGATTGTTGGCGTACCAGCCGGGATTGACACACGCCCAGGCTCCTCCGTAACCTGCGCTGAAATATACCCTGACTCCGTGCACTGTCATCCTGTTGGCGAAGGACTCATCGAGGTTTGCGCAGCTGCCCCAGTCATTTATCGCCTGGTCTGTTTGGATGCACTTCAGGGCGCCGTCGGTGCCGTTGTAATCACAGTAGTTGTACTGGGCGCAGTGGTCGTAGGCCTGGAACGGCAGATCGCTGTGAACGGTCTTCCCGGCAGCAGTTAGTACCGTGGACGAGAACGCGGAGACGGAGTGGGCTGCCGTGCGACCTGTGACCGGCGCTGCCGAAGCGGTAAGTACGGTACCGAGCATGAGGACCGGCAACGTGGCTAGGACGAGGGTTCCCCTCCTCTTGTTAAGGAGCAGGCTCATGATACCTGTCATCATGCACGCTCCCTGTGCGACATTTTGCGCGGCTACGACCCCGGCCAGCCGGTGCCCGCCGCTGACGCATTAGCGGGGTTCCTGCGCTCGCTGGGCGTGCCCGGTCAGGACATCCCGCCAGAGGCAGATCGGCGCCGCCCGCTACCGCAGCCTGCTGTCCGGTAAGCGCATGCTGGTGATCTTGGATAACGCCGGATCAGCCGAGGGCGTCCCCGAAGCCCGCGAAATCCGCGCCCGGCTCGCCATGGCCGGCGACAGCCGCGACGAGGGCGATAACCCAGCTGAGGAGGATGGCACCACGACCCCCTCTCCCCGATGATCTGCGGTCGGGCCGATTCAGCTTCGTCCCGTGACCGACCTCCACAGAAAGCGGGCAAATGGGGCATCGGGTCAGGTTCACGGACGGCTACCCTACCGAATTTGAGCGTTCTGGAGGAACGCGCATTTCTGGCATGTCGGCCATATCGTCATCGCTAAAGTGCGGTGTTCGCCTGGTGAGCTGCGCGTATCACCGCATAACGGACACATTGGCCAGCCATCGCGTGGAAGTTAGGAGCCCACTGGAAGAAAAGGCGCCGGAAACCGGCGCCCAATCTTCCGCGAGGCTCTTTTCTTCCACGTGTCCAGCGCAACTGCGGTGCATATAACGGTTATATCTCGACAAATGCGGCGGGCCGTTCCGCCCGCTCCCACCCGCCCACCCGCACCGCCGCCTCGCACACCTCAACCGGAACGCTCACAGACGCCGCGCGCCTGGCGCTACAGGCGTTCGATGATGGTGGCGGTGGACATCGCGCCGCCGGCGCACATGGTGATCAGGGCCGTACCAGCGTCCCGGCGCTCGAGTTCGTGCAGGGCGGTGGTGAGCAACCGGGCGCCGGTGCTGCCGACCGGATGGCCGAGCGCGATCGCGCCGCCGTTGACGTTGACGCGGTCCGGGTCCGGGCCGTGCACGCTCATCCAGGACAGCACCACGGAGGCGAACGCCTCGTTGACCTCGAACAGATCGATGTCGCCGATCGACATGCCAGCCCGGGAGAGCACCCGCGCGGTCGCGTCGATCGGCCCGTCCAGGTGGTAGTACGGCTCGGCGCCGATCAGGCACTGCGCGACGATCCGGGCCCGCGGCCGCAGCCCCAGCGATGCGGCCCGGTCAGAAGAGACCAGCAGCACGGCGGCGGCGCCGTCGGAGATCTGCGACGACGTGCCGGCCGTGTGCAGGCCGCCCTCGACGACCGGCCTCAGCCTGGTCAGTGCCTCGATGCTGGTGGACCGCAGGCCCTCGTCGCGATCAACCACCGAGGCCAGTCCGGGTACCTTGACCGGGATGACCTCGCGGTCAAACCACCCGGACGCCCACGCCGCCTGCGCCAGCGTCTGCGATCGCAGCCCGAACGCGTCCACCTCCGGGCGCGTCAGCCCGCGCCGGGCCGCGATCCGCTCCGCCGCGACGAACTGGTTGGGCATATCGATGTCCCACGACGAAGGCCGCGGCGACCCGACGTCCGTCCCGAGGTTCGACCGCAGCGGCACCCGGGACATGGCCTCGACCCCGCACGCGATCCCCACCGAGATCGCGTCGGCGGCGATGAGCCCGGCGATCAGGTGCGCCGCCTGCTGCGCCGATCCGCACTGGGCGTCCAGCGTGAAGCATCCCGTACCGTACGGCAGCCCCGCGTGCAGCCAGGCCGTCCGGGTGATGTTGTTCGACTGCTCGCCCGCCTGCGTCACGCAGCCCCCGGCCACCTGCTCCACGACCGACGGCGTGATACCGGCGCGTTCGATCAACCCGGAAACGGCGGAACCAAGGATTTCCGCGGCGTGCAGGCCGGACAGCGCCCCGCCCCGCTTGCCGATCGGGGTCCGCGCCGCTTCCGCGATCACCGCACTTCCCATAGGGTGCTCCTTACGCATTCCGCATGATTGTGCTCTAATCAAAGTAGAACATGTTTCAGTTCTGCGCAGGGAGGCAACCGTGGCCGCGCCAGATATCCCGTCGGGCCTCGATCTCACCGATCCCGATCTGTACGCCCACCGGGTCCCGCAAGAAGAGTTTGCCGAGCTGCGGCGGTCGGCGCCGATCTGGTGGAACGAGCAGCGCACCGGGGCCACCGGATTCGGTGACACCGGCTTCTGGGCGCTGACCAGGCACGCCGACGTGATGGAGGTGTCCAAGCGCCACGATCTGTTCTCGAGCTGGGAGAACACCGCCATTATCCGGTTCGAGGAAGGCATCACCCGCGACGCCATCGAGATGCAGCGCGTGATCATGCTGAACACCGACCCGCCGCATCACACCGACATGCGCCGGATCGTCTCGCGCGGATTCACCCCCCGCGCCATCAGCAACCTGCGGGACGCACTGAAGGGGAGAGCAAGCCAGATCGTTCGTAGGGCAATAGAAGAAGGTTCCGGGGACTTTGTCACCGATGTGGCGTGCGAGCTGCCGCTGCAGGCGATCGCGGAGCTGATCGGGGTGCCGCAGGAGGACCGGAAGAAGATCTTCAACTGGTCCAACCGGATGATCGGCTATGACGACCCCGAGATGGCAGGCGACGGGGCCATGGCGGCTATGGAGCTGATCGGCTACGCCATGGCCATGGCCGAGGACCGCAAGGCCAGCCCGCGGGACGACATCATCACCAAGCTCGTCCACGCCCAGGAGGGGGAGGCGCTGTCGTCGGACGAGTTCGGGTACTTCGTGGTCATGCTGGCCGTGGCGGGCAACGAGACCACCAGGAACGCCATCTCGCACGGGATGGTCGCGTTCATGGAGCACCCGGACGAGTGGGAAAGGTTCAAGCAAACACGCCCGGAGACCGCGGCCGACGAGATCATCCGGTGGGCCACCCCGGTGACGGTGTTCCAGCGCACCGCGACAGCCGACACCGTCCTGGGCGGCGTCGAGATCAAGAAGGGCCAGCGGGTCGGGCTGTTCTACCGGTCGGCGAACTTCGACGAAGAGGTGTTCGACGAGCCGGAGAAGTTCAATGTCATGCGCACGCCGAACCCGCATCTCGGGCTGGGCGGCATGGGCGTGCACTACTGCCTGGGCGCCAGCCTCGCCAAGCTGGAGATCGACCTGATCTTCAACGCGATCGCCGACGTCATGCCCGACATCCACAAGGCCGGCGAGCCCGAGCGGCTCCGCTCCGGCTGGATCAACGGCATCAAGAAGTGCCCGGTCGCGTACCACTGACGGCGAGCGCCGCGTAGGCGCCCGCGACGGCGCCGAACGACTCCTTCGGCTCCCACGGCATGTCCGGGTACGTGGTGCCCATCAGGCTGTCGTCCCACGGTATGCCGGGGAGCGTGACGGCCAGCTCGCCGAGCCGGTTGCCATAGCTCCGCACCAGGCTGTAGTTGGCCATGTCGAGGTCGAATTTCGGGTCATCGCAGTACGGGTTGAGCGGCGCGACAAAGGTGAAGACGAACGTGCCGGCCGCGCCGGCCTCGGCGAAGGTAGCGATCAGGTCGGCCACCTCCCGGGCCTGTTCGGTTTCGTCGCGGATGTACTCGCCGTTCAGCCTGGGCGGCAGCTCGGAGAAGTCCACGATCTCCCAGCCCCGTCCGCCGGCGGCGGCCGCGCCACGGTACGTGCAGCAGCCGGATTCCGTGATGACGACGGGCTTGCCGGGCGCGAAGAAGCTCCGCAGCCATCGCGTGAACCAGTCCCGGTTGCCGGCATCGCGGTACAGGTCGACGGACACCACGTCGAAGTTGCTCCAGTCGACCTTCTCGCCGGCCAGCGAGGCGTACGTGATGTCGCCTTCGAAGACCTCGCGGGCAGTTCCGGCCGCGCGGGCCAGGAACTCGTTCAGCGGCGCGTTGTGCGCGCCGGACCGCAGGATCTTCCACAGTGCCGGATGCGCCAGCCGCTCGTGGAACGTGTCCCCCTCGACGATGCCTCGCATGAACAGCGTCAGCTCGGTGCCGACGCTGAGCGTGACCCGGCCCGGCCATTCCCGCCGCAGTTCCTCGGCCTCCCGCGCCGCCGTCGCGATGTAGCCGAGGGTGTCCTCGGCCGTCTGGTCCCACAACTCGGGCGACAGCCAGACCTCCAGCCCCAGCGCGGCGGCGTCGGCCGCCGTGCTGATCAGCCGGCCGATGTCCTCGCCGCAGATCTTCACCGCGTTGCAGTGCAGATCGTCCCGGATGATCTCCAGCTCGCGACCGGCCTCGGCGGGATCGAAGGCCGGCCGCCAGTTCTGTCCGTCCAGCACCCGTCCGACGTCGTAGTTGACACCCCGCAGCCGCATTGCGATTCACCCCGAATGTCGTTTGTGACCCCGGGGTCAGCGTAGGCGCACTCGTCGGCATACGTCAACCCAGGTTGACAAAGGGTGCCGCGAAGGCAATACCGCGCTTCCCGCGGCAGCCGGCGTTATCCCAGGTCGATCTGCGGGTAGAGCGGATGCTTCGCCATGAGGTCAGCGGCCCGCTCGGACACCTCGTCGGTCACCCGTTTGTCCAGGGTGTAGCGCACCTTCGATCCGGACGCGCTTATGGTGGCTTCGAGCACGGTCACGATCAACTGGGCGACTTCGTCCAGCTCGCCGGTGTCCAGGCCCCTCGTGGTCAGGGCGGGCGTGCCGAGTCTGATGCCCGAGGTGTACCAGGCCCCGTTGGGATCCCGCGGGATGGCGTTGCGGTTGGTCACGATCCCGGCGTCGAGCAGCGCCGACTCTGCCTGCCTGCCGGTGAGCCCGTAGCCGTGCACGTCTAGCAGCACGATGTGGTTGTCGGTGCCGCCGGTCACCACTGTCGCGCCGCGGCGCCGCAGCCCGTCGGCGAGAGCGCGGGCGTTGTCGACGATCTGCCGGGCGTAGCTGGCGAAGCCCGGCTGCCGGGCTTCGGCCAGCGCCACGGCCTTGGCCGCCATGATGTGCCCGAGCGGGCCGCCGAGTACCATCGGGCAGCCGCGGTTGACCTGCTCGGTCAGCTCCGCCGAGGACAGCACCATGCCGCCCCGCGGTCCGCGCAGTGACTTGTGCGTGGTGGTGGTGACGATCTGCGCGTGCGGGACCGGGTCGAAGTCACCGGTCAGCACCTTGCCGGCGACCAGGCCGGCGAAGTGTGCCATGTCCACCATGAGGGTCGCGCCCACCTCGTCGGCGATCTCCCGCATGATCGCGAAGTTCACCAGGCGAGGGTAGGCGGAGTACCCGGCCAGCAGGATCAGCGGGCGGAACTCCCGTGCCGCCGCGCGCACCTGGTCGTAGTCGAGCAGGCCGGTATCCGGGTGGGTGCCATAGCTGCGCTGGTCGAACATCTTCCCGGAGATGTTCGGCCGGAAGCCGTGGGTGAGATGGCCGCCGGCGTCCAGGGACATGCCGAGCAGCCGCTGGTCGCCGAGTTCGCGGCGCAACCGCGCCCAGTCCTCGTCGCTGAGTTCGTTGACCTGCCTGGCTCCCGCGTTCGTCAGCGCCGGGCTCTCCACCCGCTGCGCGAGGACCGCCCAGAACGCCACCAGGTTCGCGTCGATGCCGGAGTGCGGCTGCACGTAGGCGTGGTCCGCGCCGAACAACTCTCGCGCGTGCTCGGCGGCGACGGCTTCGACGGTGTCCACATTCGCGCAGCCGGCGTAGAAGCGGTGGCCGATCGTGCCCTCGGCGTACTTGTCGGTCAGCCAGTTTCCCATTGCCAGCAGGACCGCCGGGGACGCGTAGTTCTCGCTCGCGATGAGCTTGAGCGAGCCGCGCTGGTCAACGAGTTCCTGCTCGATCGCGGCGGCGATCCGCGGTTCCACCGCGCGGACGACGTCCAGCCCGGCCCGGAAGGCGGTGGTCTCTCTGGTCTCGTTGGACGGCATGTGTCCTCCACTGTTTCGCGCCTGTCGCGTCCCATCATCGCAGTCGGTGGTGGTGGCCGCGGTCGGCAGGTGCGGGAGAACGCCTATGGCGTGGCCTGTGGCGCGGCCTGTGGCGTGGCCTGTGGCGTGGCCTATGGCGTGCTGGCCACCACCCACATCGAGAAGTACTGGGAGCCGCCGCCGTAGGCGTGACCGAGCGCCACCCGCGCGCCGTCGACCTGGTGCGCCCCCGCCTTGCCCATGACCTGGAGCGCCGCCTCGCCGAACCGTAGCAGCCCGGACGCCCCGATCGGGTTCGACGACAGGACCCCGCCCGAGGCGTTCACCGGCAGCCGGCCGCCGATAGCCGTCTCTCCCGCCTCGGTCAGCTTCCACCCCTGGCCCGGCTCAGCAAAGCCCAAGTTCTCCAGCCACATCGGCTCATACCACGAAAAAGGCACATATATCTCTGCGACGTCGACCTCCTCCAGCGGCCGCGAGATCCCCGCCGCCCGCCACAACGCCGCGGCGCAGTCCGCGCCCGCGCGCGGATTCACGTGATCCTTGCCCGCGAACATCGTCGGTTCGGTGCGCATCGCGGTGGCCCTGATCCACGCCACCGGCCGCCCGGCCGCGGTCGCCGCCTCGGCGGATGAAGCGTCCCCGATGATCACAGCGCACGCCCCGTCCGACGAAGGGCAGGTTTCGTCGTACCGGACCGGATCCCACAGCATGGGGGAGGCCTGCACCGACTCCAGGGTGATATCGGCCTGCTGCAAGTGCGCGTACGGGTTGAGCGCGCCGTTTCGGCGATCCTTGACCGCCACCATCGCCCCGATGTGCGACGGCGCCCCCGATCGCCGGATATATGCCCGTATATGCGGCGCGAAGTACCCGCCGGCCCCCGCCACCAGCGGGGTCGAGAACGGCGGGGCTATCGACAGCGCCCACATCGCGTTGGACTCGGACTGCTTCTCGAACGCCACTGCCAGCACCCGCCGGTGCACCCCGGACTGCACCAGGCTGGCCGCGACGTTACCGGTCGCGCCGCCAACCGATCCGGCCGTGTGCACCCGCAGCAATGGTTTGCCGACCGCGCCCAGCGCGTCCGCCAGGTACAACTCGGGCATCATGACGCCCTCGAACAGGTCCGGCGCCTTCCCGACCACCACCGCGTCGATGTCGTCCAGGCCATCCAGCCCGGCGTCGGCGATGGCCCGGTCCGCCGCCTCGCGGCACAGGCCCGCGATGGACACGTCCGCGCGCTTGGTGCGGTGCCGGGTCTGCCCGACCCCGAGCACCGCCGCCTGCATCATTCTGTCCCTCCGCGCCATTTTTCCCTCCGCGCCAAGGCCTCTTTTTCGCTCCGCGCCAAGGCCTCGCTGCGCTCGGCCGGCTTGGGTGCCACGGCGGGCTCACCGCCCCTTCGGGACGGCAATCCGCCGCGGCGCTCGCTTTCGCTCGCTTCCTCCGCGCCAGGACCTCGCTGCTCACGCTTTCGCTCGTTCATTTAGCGGGCCTCCAGGACGCATACCAGGTTCTGTTGCAGGAGGGGGCCGCTGGTCGCGTGCCCGAGCGCCCGGTCCGCGGCGCCGTCCGTCACGGCTCGGGCCGCGTACCCGATCCGGGCCAGGCCCGCCGCGAACATCGGGTTACCGCACAGCGCGCCACCCGACGGGTTCACCGTGACGGAATCGCCCAGCCCGAGCGCCGACCGCAGCATGATCTCCTGATGGGTGAACGGCGCGTGCAACTCGGCTACATCGACACTCGCGGCCCCCGCCGCCGAACCGGCCGACGCCGCCGAAGGCACGCTCAGCAGGTCACGGGACCCGATCTGCGCCGAGTCGATCCGGTGCTCGAACCCGGTGATCCAGGCCGGCCGCTCACACAGTTCCCGCGCCCGCGCCCCGGACGCGATGATCACCACCGCCGCCCCGTCTCCGACCGGGGCGCAATCGTGTGCACGCAGCGGCTCGGCGACGTACGGCGCCTCCAGCAGTTCCTCGACGGAGATCTCACCGGACACCTGCGCCCGCGGGTTGCCCATCGCCGCGGCACGCGACCGCGCCGCCACCGACGCCAGGTCCTTCTCCGTCCACAGCCCGGCCTCGAGGCCCAGCCGGGCCTGCAGCGCCGCCAGCGACACCGAATCCGGCCACAGCGGCGCCAGCAGATAGGGGTCAAGCTGCAACGAGAGCACCCGCCGCAGTTGCGAGGCTGACGACTTACCGAACCCATAGGCGAGCGCGATCTCCGCCTCGTCGCACGTCACCTTGACCCATGCCTCGTACAGCGCCCACGCGCCGTCCATCTCGACGTGCGACTCCATGATCGGCGGCACCGCCCCGATCGCGTCCACCGCCTGCACGAACGAGAATGCCCGGCCGGCCAGGTAGTCCGATGATCCGGAGCACCAGAATCCGATGTCGCCCTTGCCGAGCCCGGTCTGCTCGTAAACCTCGGCGAGGATCGGCACGAGCATCTCCACCCCGGAGGTGGTGCCATCTCCGCGCCGCTCGCACGGTGCCGCCGCGAACCCAACGACCGCTACGTCATTCATTTGAACGAACGTTCTGTGCGCTGCCCTCCAAGACCTTCCCCTTCACAAGTGCCCGGCGTAGGACTCGTAGGGAGCGTCCGGCTCCCCGGTCGGCTCGAAGTGGTCGATGTTCCCCGTCGTGATGCCCCACTGATCCCGGGGCTTCCACACCGCGCGGACCCGCATGCCCATCCGCACTTCGTTCGCGTCGCAGCCGAGGATCAAGGCCTGGAACGCGATGTCCGCCCCGTCCAGCAGCACGGCCGCCGCGACGTAAGGCGGCGCCACTTTCTGCCCCTGGTAGGGCACGTTCACGATGGCGAACGTGGTCACCGTGCCGACCTCGGGCAGGTCCACGTGCTCGGTGATGGGCACCCCGTCGGTGGGGCAGGTGCCGCGGGCCGGGATATAGACCTTGCGGCAGACCGGGCACTTCTGGCCCACCAGCCGTCCCTCGGCCAGTCCGCGCAGGTAGACGGCCTCTCCGGGGGAAGCGGTGTGCTCATAGTGCAGGTTTATGGGGGCGACCAGCATCCCCTCGGTCAGACTGGCCGCACCGGTCTGGAGGACGTCATCTGTGCCGACTGGATCTGTGCCGACTGGATCTGTGCCGACTGGCGTGAAGCAGGCGATGTCGCGGATGCTGCCCACGCGTTCAGCCGCCCACTGGGCCTGGACCCGCATTCCGGTTCGCATGTTTTCCGGCGATCCCGCGTCGACCGCGTGCAGCATCACGGTGTCCGCCCCGTCCAGCCGGATCAGCGCCCAGGCGAACGGATGGGGGAGTGGCTGACCCTCCAGCGGGTCCGGCATCCACGACCAGGTGACGACCGCTCCTTCGGGGCCCACCTCGACGAGTTCGTCCGGCATCACCGGCTGATGCGTCACCGGGTCGTACTCGAACGGCGGCGCGTGCACGGTCCCGTCCGCCGCCCGTGCCCCGAGTATGCGCCGGTCTGCCAGGCCCGCCATGAACCGGCTGAGCACCGGACCCAGCGACCTCGTGTAGTCGAACCCGATCTCCAGCGGCGCCCGCAATACCTGCCCGTCACTCACGTCGCCACTATAGAACGTGTTCTAGTTCCCGGCTAGGCCCCACCCACGCCCCCGCACCCCCGCGCCAACCCCCCCGCGCCAACCCCCCGGCGCCAACCCCCGCCCCCCCGGCGCCAACCCCCGCCCCCCCGGCGCCAACCCCGCCCCCGCCAGCACCCGTAGCCCTCGCCAGTCCCCCCGCCAGCACCCGTAGCCCTCGCCAGTCCCCGCGCCGTGCGCCGGCCCGGCGGCACCTCCTCCCGCGCATCGCGCCAGCCCGGCAGTCCGCCCGACATTTCAGCATTCGTCCTATTTGCGTCGGAGGCGGAGGTGGCTGGCGTGGACGATGAGGGTCTCGTGGAGGATTGGGTGCCGGTTTTCTGAGCGTTCCAAACGAATCGAGTTTGTGGCGGGCGGCCGATTTGCTGGGTATGACCGGTATGTGACGGCAGTTGCGGTGGACGACGTGGAAGATAGGGGCTTCGCGGAGACTTGGGCGCCGGTTTCCGGCGCCATTTCTTCCAGAGGGCTCTAATCTTCCCACTGAGGGACCTTGGTCTTGGAGGTCTGCCCGGCTGATGTCTGGGTTGGCCGGGGGTGGGCGGAGTGGCTGCGTTAATCAGTTGCGGTGTGTGCTGCTGGAGGGCCACAGTTAGCGGGTCGGTGGCACAGGCCGCCGA